>JANOCZ010000332.1:0-7342 GCA_031412455.1 Hyphomicrobium sp.
GGCGTTATGATTTATAACGACGCCTACTCCGTGTTTGCGGGCGAGCGACATCCAACGGCGCTTGGGAAAAAAGTTCTGGAGGGCTGGCCGGAGATTGCTGCGTTCAACGAGAACGTCATGCGTGTCGGCCTGGCGGGCGGAACTCTCGCTTACCAGGACCAGGAATTAACGCTCTATCGCAATGGCGTGGCCGAGCAGGTTTGGATGAACCTCGACTATTCGCCGGTTTTGGGCGACGACGGCCAGACCGCCGGCGTGATCGCCATTGTCATTGAGACAACCGACCGTGTCGCGGCAGACCGCGAAATTGCAGCCGAGCGCGAACAGTTTTCGCAATTGTTTGAGCAGGCGCCGACGTTCATGGCAATGATGCGTGGACCTGATCATCGCTATGAGCTCGTCAATCCCGGATACAAGAAGCTGGTGGGTGGCCGGCCTCTGGTTGGGCGGACATTCGCTGAAGCCGTGCCAGAAGCCGTTGAGCAGGGTTATCTCGAAATCCTCGACCGCTGTTTTCGCGACGGGACGCCGTTCGCCAAAGACAACGCCGTCTACGCTCGGCGGCTCGAGCCGGGCGGGCCTGTGGATGAGCGCATCGTCGATTTCGTGTTCCAGCCGATCAAAGATCCAAACGGCGAAGTTGTCGGAGTTTTTGTCGAGGGTGCCGACGTCACCGATCGCAACCGGATCGACGCGGCTTTGCGGGAAAGCGAAGCGCAGCTGAGAGCGCTTAACGCCGATCTCGAGCGGCAGGTCATCGAGCGGACGCAGGCGCGGGGGCTCACTTGGAAGATTACTCCCGATCTTTTGGGCGCTGCCAACAAGGACGGATATTTCAAAACCTCCAATCCCGCTTGGCAGACAATTCTCGGCTGGAGCGAGCAGGAAGTTGCGCGGACTCAGATTTTTGATTTGATCCATCCCGACGACGTAGCACGCACGCGAGAGGTGTTTGAGAAGCTGAAGGAGGGTCAGCCCGCATTACGCTTTCCTAATCGATACCGGTGCCGCGACGGGAGCTATCGATGGATATCCTGGGTCGCCATTCCGGAAGGTGAGCAGATTTACTGCAGCGGGCGCGATATCACCGAGGAAAAAGAAGCCGAAGCAGAACTTGGCCGCGCTCAAGATGCGCTGCGCCAATCGCAAAAGATGGAAGCGATCGGACAACTGACGGGGGGCATCGCTCATGACTTTAATAATCTGCTCGCGGGAATTAGTGGAAGCCTGGACGTCATCGAGCGACGGATTGCCGAGGGCCGCAGTGGCGATCTCCAGCGGTACATCACCGGCGCTCAAGAATCGGCTCGGCGCGCCGCGTCGCTGACGCAACGACTTCTGGCGTTTTCGCGCCAGCAGACGCTCGATCCTAAACCGACAGACGTCAATCGACTGCTCGCTGGAATCGAAGATCTCATTCGCCGTTCGGTCGGGCCTGGTATCGAGATCGAAGTTGTCGGCGCCGGCGGGTTGTGGTTGACGCGAATCGATGCGCCGCAACTTGAGAACGCCGTGCTCAATTTGTGCATCAATGCGCGGGACGCGATGCCGGACGGCGGGCGCATCACGATCGAAACGGCCAACAAGTGGCTCGACCAAAGGGCCGCAAAGGAGCGCGATCTACCGCCTGGACAATACATTTCGGTGTGTGTGACCGACACCGGGACCGGCATGACGCCCAACGTGAAAGCGCAAGCGTTTGAGCCGTTTTTCACGACTAAGCCGCTCGGCAGGGGCACGGGTCTCGGTCTTTCTATGATTCACGGGTTTGTGCGCCAGTCGGGCGGACAGGTTCGGATTTACAGCGAGATCGATCAAGGCACGACGATGTGCCTCTACCTCCCAAGATATATCGGCCAAATCGATGAAGATCCCGCTGGGGCTGTGACGGAGAGCGGCGATGCCGGCCGGGGAGAAACGATCCTCGTCGTCGATGACGAGCCGCTCGTGCGGATGCTCATGGCCGAGGATTTGCGCGAGGCGGGGTACCACATTCTCGAGGCCGGCAATGGACCCGACGCGCTGCGGATTTTACAATCCGGCGTGCGCATCGACATGTTGGTATCTGACGTCGGCTTGCCCGGCGGCATGAACGGCCGCCAAGTCGCGGACGCGGCGCGCATCACGCGGCCCAACCTCAAGGTGTTGTTCGTCACGGGATATGCGGAAAACTCTGTTTTCGGGAACGGCTATCTGGCCACCGGCATGCAGGTCATCGCCAAGCCGTTCGACATCGTCGCGTTCGTCGACAAAGTTCGCGACATCATCGACGGCTAGCGGATTTGGCGCCAACCCCACATCGAAGCGGCGACGCCCAGCGCGAGCGGCAAGACACCCAAGCCGATTATCATTTTCCAATAGCGCGCGGCGTCGGCGGCGCGGGTCACAACCTCGGACACGGCGGCGTCGCCTGTGCCATAGCTCATGCTGATCGAGCCGGAATTGAGCGACGACAGCAGCATAATAATCCCTAAAAAGGCTGCGATGCCGCCGATGAGCATGGCGGCGACGGCAAGTCCGGCGCGTAGGATTGGCATCACGTGATCCTTATTCTTGCGGATAGTCGCGTGTAATCGCTTTGCATATCTGCCAAGCCCTTCAGTTGGACACGTTGCGGGGCGTGACGAGGACGCCGCCGGTCATCGGTGCTGGCACGCCGGTCGTGCCTGGATAAGAGATCGGCAGCCCTCTCACGGATCTGACCGCAAGGTAGGCCCAGGCTTCGGCTTCAAGACTATCACCACCCAGTGCTGCGGTTTCAGCTGGGACAACGGCGTTCTGCACGAGCGCCGCTAAGCCGCGCATGATTGCTTTGTTGCGGCGGCCGCCGCCGGCGATAATCCACAGCGCTGGTTCTTCCGGCAAATGTTCGCGGGCTTTCGCAATCGCGCCTGACGTTAGAGCCGCGAGTGTTGCTGCGCCATCATCAACGCTCAAGCCGTCAACCAGATCAGACATGAAGGCATTGCGGTCGAGCGACTTCGGCGGCGCTTTGGCGAAGTAGGAATGATTGAGATAAAAGCGGACGACGTCGTCGTGGACACGGCCGCGTTGGGCGGCAGTGCCCACGTCGTCGTAGCTCAAGTTGGCGCGTTTCATCATCCAGTCGTCGATCAGGGCGTTGCCCGGTCCGGTGTCAAAGGCGATCAAGCGGCCGTCGCGGCCGATGAACGTCACGTTGGCTACACCGCCGATGTTGACGATGGCCAGCGGACGCTGTGCGAGCTTGGCGGTCAAGGCTTGATGATAGATGGGGACAAGCGGCGCGCCCTGGCCGCCTGCTGCGACGTCAGCCGCGCGCAGATCGCAGACGACCGAGCGGCGCGTGCCATCGGCCAAGATTTGGCCATCGCCCAGTTGCACCGTGAGGCGGTCCTCTGGACGGTGCAGAACGGTTTGGCCGTGGAAGCCGATGACGTCGATGTCCTCGACGCGGAGCGCGTGTTTAAAGAGAAGCGCTTGAACCGCGGCAATCGCGTGGTGGGTCACGGCATGTTCGGCGTCGCTGAGGCAGCCTGGCCGGGCGGTGCGGTCGTGCATTGATTTAGCATCGGCGATCGCAGCGACGAGCCGTTTTCTCATGGCCGTGTCGTAGGGCAGCGTCAGCGATGGGCCGCGGGCCACAAAGTCTTCGCCGTCGGTCGTGATCAGCGCCGCGTCGATGCCATCGAGCGATGTGCCGCTCATCAGCCCCAGCGCCCGCATGACCGGCGACCGCATAACCTTGCCCATCTCAGCCTTCTTGTGTAGGTCGTTGAGGCCAGAGGCATTCCCCAGCGTCCGCGACCTTACGCTGCGGTTGCCGCCTCCGGAAGTCCAATCCTTACGGCCAGCTTATAGGCCCACAGCGAGACGTGCGACGCCCATGACAACCGTCAAATCCGACTTCCTCAACATCATGACGGAGCGCGGTTTCATCCATCAGTGTTCCGACTTGGCGGCGCTCGATAAGCTCGCTCAGGAAGGCCGCGTCGTGGCGTATGTCGGTTACGACTGCACAGC
The DNA here is from genome assembly GCA_031412455.1 of Hyphomicrobium sp. Taxonomy (GTDB): domain Bacteria; phylum Pseudomonadota; class Alphaproteobacteria; order Rhizobiales; family Hyphomicrobiaceae; genus Hyphomicrobium_B. Next base: position 4,003 of record JANOCZ010000332.1, read on the forward strand.
GCCATCGCTGCACGTGGGCTCGCTGCTGTCGATCATGATGCTGTCCTGGCTGCAGGAGACCGGCGGCAAACCGATCGCGCTGATGGGCGGGGGCACGACGCGGGTCGGCGATCCGTCGGGCAAGGACGAGACGCGGCAATTGCGGACGGTTGAGGAAATCGACGCGAACAAGGTCGCGTTGCAAGGCGTGTTTGCGAATTTCTTAAAGTTCGGCGACGGCAAGTCAGAAGCCGTCATGGTCGACAACGCGGAGTGGCTCGCACCGCTCAACTACATCGATTTCCTGCGCGACGTTGGCCGCCACTTCTCGGTCAATCGGATGCTGTCGATGGACTCGGCGCGGATGCGTCTTGAGCGCGAGCAGGAGTTGTCGTTCATCGAGTTCAACTACATGCTGCTGCAGGCCTACGATTTCGTCGAGCTATCGCGGCGGCACGGATGCAATTTGCAAATGGGTGGCTCGGATCAATGGGGCAACATCGTCACGGGCATTGATCTTGGACGCCGGATGGGCGTCAAGGAGCAACTTTTCGCGCTGACGTGTCCGCTTTTGACGACGGCGTCGGGTGCGAAAATGGGCAAGACAGCGTCGGGTGCCGTGTGGCTCAACGAAGCGCAGCTTTCGGCATATGATTATTGGCAATACTGGCGCAACAGCGAGGATGCCGACGTCGAGCGATTTTTGAAATTGTTCACGCGGCTGCCGTTGGCGGAGATCGCGAGGCTCGCGGCGCTCGGCGGCTCGGACATCAACGAGGCGAAGAAAGTTCTCGCAACCGAAGCGACAGCGCTGATTCACGGGCGGGCGAAGGCCGAGGCTGCAGCAGAGACGGCGCGCAAAACGTTCGAGCAAGGAATGCTGGCTGCTGACTTGCCGACCGTTGCGATCGCGAGCGGCGAACTTGCTGCGGGCATTGGCGTGCTCAAGCTGTTCGTTGATGCCGGCCTGGCTTCGTCAAATTCAGAGGTTCGCAAAGCGGTGGCAAACAGCGCCATCTCAGTCAACGACCGGAAAGTCACGGACGCGACGTCGGTCGTGAGCGACCGCGATGTGGTCGATGGCTTCATCAAGCTTTCAGTGGGTAAGAAAAAGCACGTGCTGATCAAGCCGGTGTGAAGCACGAGCCGGTGCGAGGCGCAGGAGCTACGGGGCCTTGGGGGCTTTCTCGACGTTGGAGGACCAGCCATCGACGGCTGCGGCGGGCGAGCCTGCCTGCTTTGGAGCGCGGCGTGCTTCGCTGCCCGCGGCTGGGCCCGATGCGCGCACACGCTGCTGCACGGGTTTGGCTGGCGCTTTTTCATCACGCGCTTGAATGCTCTGATTTTGCGCGGTCATCTGGAACATTTCGCGGAAGATTCCCGGCGCGACAATCGACAGCGGATTGACCAGCACCTGGGGCTCGGACATCGCGCCTTGGACGGCGAACGTCATGCCAAAAATGCCTTCGCCATTTGTTCCAGAAATCAATTGGCCGAGTAGCGGGATGCCGCCCAGCGCGCCGTTCAGTCCCTGTAGCGGAATGTAGGTTCCGCCCAGATCGACGCGGCGGGTTTTGAAATCGACCTTGCCGCGCAGATTGGCGCCGACCATTGGTCCCTTCAAATAGGATTCCTCAAGCACGAATTGGCCGTAGCCGACCGAGAACGGCGCGCGCATGCGATCGAACTCGTAGACCTCGCGGGTGACCTTTTTCTTGCCGCCGATCGCTGGTCGCGCGTCATCGCTACCGAGAGCGCTGCCGACGACTTCGGCGACGATCGGGTCGCCCAAAACCTTGAAGTTGTCGACCCAAAGAATGCCGGTTTTCTCAGCTGGACCTTTGCCATCGAGATTAACTTCGAGACGCAGACGGCCTTGCTGCATGTTGGAATAGAAATCCATCAGCTTCATCACTTGGCCGGCGTCTGGGCTATCGACCTGCATCATGCGCACGCCAGTCGATTGGTCGAGCATTGCGGCTAACGGCGTGCCGCCGTCGAGCGTGCCGCGGGCGTCGAATGCCGCGAGCTTGCCCGAGCGGGAGGCGAGCTTCATCTTGAGATTTCGCAAGGAGACTTCGTTGCCGCCGATGACGTTGCCGATCTCAACTTGAAGATTGGTGCCAGCGGACGATTTCGCGGATTTGGCTTTAGGGGCACCCGTTTCGCCAACCGAAAACAGCGAGCGGAATACATCGCGGCCATCGAATGTCGGACCATTGGCCTTGATCTGCCAGATGTTGTCGTTGCCAAGCGTGCCTTGCACTTCCAAGCGCGAGACGACGTTGAGGGCAAACAACGGAAACTGGAACTCGCGCAGGCGGTTGTCGGCACCAATACCGACCCAGCCCTCGACGGCAATATCGTCACCCGAGACCTTGAAGTTCTGCAATTCTGTCTTGTGGGTTTTGCCGCTGGCGATGTCGGCTTCCATCACAGCCCGCTTTCCGGGCACTTTTTTCCAGGCAACCGGCTCAAGGAGGATTTCAGCGTTGGTCAGATCGGCGCGCAGTTTGATGACCGGTGCGGACGCGTCCGGAGAAGCGGGTGCATCGGGGGCCGGCGCATTGGAGCCCGGTGCGTTCAAAGCTTGCGCACTCGACGATTTCTGCAGCGTCACTTCGATCGGGACGACACCGCGGACGATGTCGTTGATGTCGAGACCCAGCTGATTGCGGTCAGCGTCATCGAGGCTTGCTGCGATCTTGATCGGCGGTTGTTGATCGCTGGGGACGTTGAACAGGTGCTGGCCGATGATTTTTCCCGGCACGCCGTTGACGAGGAGGTCGCCTTTGGCGTCGAGCCCGGCCGGTGTCAGATCAAGCGCGAGCGTGAAGCCTTGAATATCGAACTGGCCGCCGACTTTGCCAAACCGGCCGTCGGTGATGCGCGCTTTGCCTTCGATGACGACGTCGTCGGCGGCAAGGTTTGAGACCAGCGGTAGCTTGATCGACAGTTGCGCATCGACCTTGCCCTCGGCAGCTTTCGGCAATGGTCCAGACTCGCGCACGGCGCGCACGGGGAGCTGCTCGACGACCTCGAGAAACGGTGCCAGCTGCGCTTGCGACGTAAAGGCAATCTCGGCGTCCGGGCGCGGCGTCATGACGTTGGCTGCCACGAGGCGCGCAGCCTTGAGCGGGACTTTGCGTGTTGGACTTAAAACCACGGCCGCGTCGGGCAGCGAGATTTCGAGAGCATTGTTCTCCAAGCGCACAAGGGCACGGGGTGCTGTGACCGGCGACATGCCATCGAGCGGTATGAACGAAGTATCGTTGATCTCGAAGGTCGCCGACAGCCGCTCGCCGGTTTCACCAAACGTTGGCGCTTCGCCTTCAAGATATTCGCCTGAGCGATAGGCGAC
>JANOCZ010000333.1:0-4729 GCA_031412455.1 Hyphomicrobium sp.
GCGATCATCCTGTTTCTCGGCGCGGTTTGCGGACCGATCATGCTGCGAGCTGAGGACTAAGCCAGACGTTGCGGAACGATGTTCAGCCCCATCGACATTCCAGTTTGCGGCAGACGCCGCGGCGGCCGCCCGAAATCGTACAATTTGCTGTCCTGAAGTCGCAGTAGCGACAGCTGTAGCTCGACACGCAGCCGCGATAGTTGCCACGTTTGGAATACTGGCACGTCAGCAAGGTTTGGCAGTCCCGATTGGGATTGATAGCGCCGCCGGGCCCTTGCTGCGCGGCAGCCTCGCCAATCAGCACGCCGGCACTTACGACGACGGCTGCCGTCATCAACCCAACCGACTGCCATCTGACCTGCATGTCATGCCTCCGATGCCGTAGACGGACGAAGCTTCCGCCATCAGCAGGCCGGGCGCAAGCGCTGCGGCAGCACGCGTGAGGGCAAATCTATGGCATTGGTTAGTACCGGACGCGTTGCGTGAGCTATTTACTCGGCGGCGGCGCGCTTTGCTGGCCTGACGAGCGCCATATAATCATTGAGCAGCAATTCGGTGATCGCGGCCGGCGCATACTTGTGCTCGCCGATCACGGATACAGGCGTGATTTCGGCTGCGGTGCCGGTGATGAAGCACTCACTGAACGACGCCAATTCGTCTGGCATGATCGCGCGAGCAATGACCTCGATGCCGCGCGCGCGCGCCAAATCGATAACCGTCCGGCGGGTGATGCCATCCAAAAAGCAGTCGGGGTCGGGGGTGTGGATGACGCCGTCTTTTACGAAGAAAATGTTGGCTCCGGTGCATTCGGCGATGCGGCCGCGATAGTCGAGCATCAGGGCATCTGAATAGCCGGCGCGCTCGGCGCGGTGCTTCTCGATCGTGCAGATCATGTAGAGGCCAGCCGCCTTAGCGCGGACCGGCGCGCAGGCGGGGTCGGGGCGGCGGTACGTGGCGTGGGTGATGCGGATGCCTTTGAGGCGCTGCTCGATTGGAAAATACGAGCCCCAGTTCCAGGCAGCCACGGCTAGGTGAATCTTGGCCGACTGCGCGGACACGCCCATCTGTTCGCTGCCGCGCCAGGCTATCGGGCGGACGTAACAATCCGACAAATTATTGGCGGCGATCGTTTCGCGGCAAGCCTGATCGATCTCGGCCACCGTATACGGGATATCGAAGTCCATGATGCGGCCGCCAGCTACGAGGCGCTCCGAATGCTCGGTCAGTTTAAAGATCGTTCCGTCGTAGGCGCGCTCGCCTTCGAACACTGCGCTCGCGTAATGCAAGGCATGCGTGAGCAGGTGCACATGGGCGCTACGCCAGGGCAGCATGTGCCCATCAAACCAAATGAAGCCGTCGCGGTCGTGATAGGGAACGAGGTCAGCCATGCTCAGTCTTTTCCTTAAGGGCGTTTGCAGCGCCCCATGTCGAGACGTTACTGACGAGGGCGCATTTCCGCCTAGTGCCTTAGCGTCGTTAACAGTCCGCTTCAAGCCGGTCGAGCCAAAACGACGGGTCAACAATTCGCTTGAAACATGAACCATTCGCGGTCAATAAGTCAACATGACTGACATAACTTCCAATGCGCCACCGGTGCGACGCGGCACCAACGTTTCTGCAAAAACAAATGGCCAAGCAGGACCTGCTGCGGCGCCGGCGCAAGCCGATCTCGTCGCGTGCATCGAGCTGTTCTACTTTGCGTATCGCGACTTCACGTGCGATCCCGACACCGTGCTCGAGCAATATGGATTTGGGCGCGCGCATCACCGTGTATTGCACTTCGTGCACCGCAACCCCGGCCTCAAAGTCGCCGAACTTTTAGACATTCTGAAAATCACCAAGCAGAGCCTCGCGCGCGTTTTGAAGCAACTCGTCGATGAGGGCTTCATCATTCAGCGGGCTGGCGATGAGGACCGCCGCGAGCGCCGGCTCTATGTTTCGGCCAAGGGATCGCGGCTGACCGATAAATTGACGCAAATTCAGGTCAAGCGGCTCGAGATCGCGCTTGCTGATGCAGGACCCGGCGCGGATCGACTGGCGCGGCAATTCCTGTTTGCTATGATCACCGAGAAAGACCGGCCGCAAGTCGAGGCGCTATTGAAAACTGCGAGTGACTTCGACCTGCGATCAGATACGGGGGCGAACAAATGACGGCGATCAGTGCCCAGACCCGAGGCGAGCCGCTGCCGGACAACGCGGCGCATATTCTTGTCGTCGATGATGATCACAAAATTCGCGCGCTCCTCGGGCGCTTTTTGCAGAGCAACGGTTTTCGCGTTACCGAAGCCGCCGACGCTGCCGCCGCGCGGTCATTCATGCGAGGGCTGGCTTTCGATCTCGTCTTGCTCGACGTAATGATGCCCGGCGAGAGCGGATTGAGCCTCGCGCGCGATCTCAAGGCTACGCGGCCGGTGCCAATATGCATGCTGACCGCACTAGCCGATTGCGAAAACCGCATCTCGGGTCTCGAAGCGGGGGTCGACGATTACGTATCGAAGCCGTTCGAGCCGCGCGAATTGCTGCTGCGTATCAAAAACATTTTGCGGCGCGGGCAGATTGTGGCTCCGTCGCGCGACGACATCCGCATGGGGCCGTGTCAGTTCAACATGACGCGCGGTGAACTCAGGCGCGACGACGAGGCCGTCAAGTTGACCGAAAGAGAGCGCGATCTGATGCGGCTCTTTGCGCAACGCATCGGCGTGCCCGTGCCGCGCCACGAGTTGTGCAGCGATGACAGCACAGGCAGCGAGCGGGCCATTGATGTCCAAATCAACCGATTGAGACGGAAGATCGAGGCCGATCCATCCAACCCGGTCTATCTGCAGACCGTGCGCGGCAAAGGCTACATCCTCTATACTGATTGACCGGCTGCAAAGACGTGGCTTGGCGACGAAGGTATCATTCATGGTCGCCGCACGCGACACGAGCTTAGACGCTTTGACCAATGCGCCACCGTGGTACAGTCGGCTGCGGCGAAGCGCTTTTGCCCAAAAGGCCATTTTCGTCGCGTCCGAGCTTTTGCCCAAGGGCCTTTACGCCCGGGCGCTGCTCATCATCATCACGCCGATCGTCGTGCTCGAAGGCGTCATTGCATTCGCGTTCATGGAGCGGCATTGGCAGGCCGTGACGCGGCGACTGTCGGAAGCGACGGCGCGCGACATCGCTGCCTTGATCGACATTTACGAAGAAGACCCTAAGACCAACGGTCCGCAGAAAATCATAGATCTGGCTCGCGATCGGCTGGGGCTGGCTATGGAAATTCTGCCGTCCGGTGAATTGCCGCCGCCCAAACCTAAGCCGCTGTTCGCGCTGCTTGACCGGGCGCTTTCCAACGAACTGCGGCGGCACGTCAAACTGCCGTTCTGGATCGATACGGTGGGCGAATCCAAATACGTCGAAATACGCGTCCAACACGAAAATTCAATTCTGAGTTTCGTTGCGACGCGCAGCCAGACCTACGCCTCGAACTCGCATATTTTTCTGCTGTGGATGGTCGGCACGTCGGTGATCTTGCTGACCGTCTCGATTCTGTTTCTGCGCAATCAGATCAGGCCGATTTTGCGACTTGCCGATGCAGCCGACGCGTTCGGCAAGGGCCGCAACATTCCCGAAGATTTCCGACCGCGAGGTGCGCGCGAAGTTCGCCAAGCTGCGGTCGCCTTTCTACAGATGCGGGACCGTATTACGACCCATGTCGATCAACGCACGACGATGCTGGCTGGCGTCAGTCACGATTTGCGGACTGTGCTGACGCGGTTCAAGCTCGAACTTGCGCTGCTGGACGACACACCCGAGACGCGGTCGCTGTCGTCGGACGTCAACGAAATGCAGCACATGCTCGAAGATTATCTGGCATTCGCCAAGGGCGATGGCGGAGAGGAAGCCAAGCTGACGAATTTGCGCGAGCTGCTGGAAGAAATTCAAGACGAGTCGCTCATTTACGGCAGCGCGATTGAGCTCAAATTCCGCAGACGCAAGGGCGACTTAATTTTGCCTCTCAAGCGGCAAGCCTTGAAGCGGGCGATCACTAATCTCGTGACGAATGCGGCGCGCTTTGGCGACAACGTCATCATTCGGGCGGCGACCGAGGGGCAGTGGGTGCGCATCGAGGTCGATGATAACGGTCCTGGAATTCCGCCATCCGAACGCGAGAACGTGTTCCGTCCATTCTATCGTCTCGACCATGCGCGCAATCAGGACGAAGGCAACAGCGGGCTGGGCCTTGCGATCGCGCGCGATATTGCCAAAAGTCACGGCGGAGAAATCGCGCTTGGGGAAAGTTCGATGGGTGGATTGCGGGCGATCATTTCGCTGCCGCTTTAGTTGGCAAAAAATTACCGGCCGAGTTCGCGGCTGCGGGCCTTGGCTGCCTGAACGGCGTCCGTCAGAAGCTGCTCAAGTCCGCCGTCTTTTTTCATTAAAACGGCGAGGGCGGCCGCAGTCGTCCCGCCGGGTGAGGTCACGTTTTGGCGCAGGGTCGCGGCGGTCTCGGCCGATTGATGCAGCAATTCTCCCGCGCCCGATACCGTGGCGCGCGCGAGCCTGTCGGCGATTTCTGCATCGAGACCCGCGGCGCGACCTGCTTGCGCTAGATACTCGGCCACCAGGAAGATGTAAGCGGGGCCCGAGCCTGAGACTGCTGTCACGGCATCGATCAGGTCTTCGTCGTCAAGCCAAACGACGTCGCCGACGGCGCGGAGCAAGGCATCGCACGCCGATTTTTGCTGCG
>JANOCZ010000334.1:0-5912 GCA_031412455.1 Hyphomicrobium sp.
CAACTGGTCGGGGCAGGAGAAGACGGCGGCACGGACGCGGTCCAAACGCAAAACCAGTTCGAGCTTGCGTGATCTCGAGACGTGCTGTCTCGGCCTGAATGGCATTTTTCAGCGCTTCCAGAGTCATCCCAATGTCTTTGCCGGAGAGGGCGGGCAGGCGTCGTCGCCGATGAAGTTTGGCGTCCATGGGCGGCGCATTCGGGCCGATGCCCAGCGGCTTTACCTGCGCCTGATGAACGATATCGCTACGCATTGTGTGCTAGCTGCGCAGAACGCCTTCGATGTGATGACGGCCATCGAAGACGGCGATATCGACGCGCCAGAGGAGGTGTATTTCGGCTTTGGCGAGCAGCAGGAGCGGCTCAATACTCTGATCCAGACGCGGGCCACGTTGCGTATTGCTGTCGATACTGGAGCGGACATTTCAAACCAGCTTACGCTTCTCGTGCGTGAGCTCAGGACGTATCAGACCCAAGGTTAAGCAGTGGGCTTTACGCCAATTCACGGGCGGATCTCGCGTGATTAGGCCAAAGAACCGCACAGGTGCGTGTTTGGCGGCGTTGACAGCGGCGCGGCCACACGGTTCTCTCAACACTCGCGTCATTTGACTGTTCGAAAGAGATCGATGGTTCAGCTCACACTGCCAAAAAATTCAAAAATAACTGATGGCCGGACCTGGAATAGCCGCGAGCACGACGGGCGCTGGGCGGAGTTTCGTGTTTATCGCTGGAACCCGGATGACGGGCTGAATCCGCGTCTCGACACATACTTTGTCAACCGCGCGAAATGCGGACCGATGGTGCTTGATGCCCTGTTGTTTATCAAAAACGAGATTGACCCGACGCTGACGCTACGGCGTTCGTGCCGCGAAGGCATTTGCGGATCGTGCTCGATGAACATCGATGGCACGAATACGCTCGCCTGTTTGAAGGCAATCGACGACATCAAAGGGCCGGTCAAGGTCTACCCGCTGCCGCACATGGAGGTCATCAAAGACCTCGTGCCCGACATGACCAATTTCTATGCGCAACTTCGATCGATTGAGCCGTGGCTCAAGACGGATACTTCGACGCCGCCGACCGAATGGAAGCAATCACGGCCCGACCGCGAGAAGCTCGACGGGCTGTATGAGTGCATCCTGTGTGCGTGCTGTTCGGCATCGTGCCCGAGCTATTGGTGGAATTCGGATCGTTATTTGGGGCCAGCGATTTTGCTGCAAGCCTACCGGTGGGTCATCGATAGCCGGGACGAGGCGACGGGCGAGCGGCTCGATCAGCTCGAAGATCCGTTCCGGCTTTATCGCTGCCATACCATCTTGAACTGCTCCAAAGCGTGTCCAAAGGGGTTGTCACCGGCCAAGGCGATCGCTGAATTGAAGAAGCTGATGGTCGAGCGGCGCGTATAGCTTTAGCGGTTTCGGCTCGAGCTGGCACGCCGCAACTTATTGCGCGGCTTCGCGTTGCCTTGGCTGATAGACCTCAACCACGCCAGGCTCTTGCACCATGTTCGATCATGTTGTCCTCAAGGTTGCTAACTTTGAGCGATCGCTCGCGTTCTACACGGCGGCGCTGGCCACATTGGGGTATCAGGCGCTGCAGATGAAGGGCCAGCCCGGCTTTGAGACCAAGGCGGCGGGATTTGGTCTTGGCCGGAAATTGCAATTTTTCATCATGGAAGGCCAGCCGGTCCTGGGCTCGGCGCACGTGGCGTTTGCGGCTGACGATCACGGCAAGGTTCGAGCGTTTCATGACGCCGCTATCGGCGCTGGCGGGCGGGCGCACGGCGAGCCAGGATTTCGGCCGCAGTATCACGATAATTACTATGCGGCCTTCATATTGGACCCGGATGGCTACAATATCGAGGCCGTTTCACATTTCCCCGGATCGGTCGAAGACCAATTCAAGGACTGATATACAATTCGAGGATATTGAGGCGGCGGAAGATATAAAAATAGCCGGTGGCGCATCTCGCAACCACCGGCCTAATTCATTCAAGAGCGCTCAATAAAGCGCTGGAGCGATGTGCCTCGCCGCCCTAACGCCCAGTCCGGGCGGCGGAGGACACAACGTCGTTAAGCGGCTTTTTTCTTCGCGGTCTTCTTCGCGGCCGGCTTACGGACGGTCTTCTTGGCGGCTGCCTTCTTGGCGACCGGTTTCTTGCGCTTTGCTGCTGCTTTAGCCATGTGAGTAATCTCCCTCTAGAGTTCGAATCAGTTCGAACAAATAAAACATGCGCAAGTTCGAGCGATTTGTTGACTTATAAGTTTGATTGTGCGGGCGAATTTCCGCTAATTCCCCTATTCTGTTGCCGGAATGCCGCAAAATTTCTGTTTTTGGACCGGCTAATTGCCTTTTTTGGAAATTGCGCGCTTGGAATTCCGGAGGCAGCGCTCTCAATTCAGGCGGATTTGCGAAATTCAATCGGCCGATTTTCATTTCCGATTTGCAATTGCGGCCATCGTGAAATTCGAGAATGAAGATCGAGTGCTGCTTGCATGAAGACGAAGCGATTGTCGAAGTACTCGGCAGCCATCGATGTGCAGTCGGCTTTCGCGGGCAGGATTTCGGCGATGACCGATCCCTCTTCAATTTTGAGATCGGCGCCATAGTGGCGAGCGATCGCCTGCATCTTCACGTTGTCGGCCAAGCAGACCATGATCAGATGTTTCAGGCCACGGTTGCGGGCCGAGGTGATGATGCGCGCCATCAATCCGGTTCCAATGCCGCGGTTGGCGAATGCGCTCTCGACTGACAAAGCAATTTCGCCGGTGTTGCCCAGCGGGATGTCACCCTGGCGAAGCTCGGCTACGGCGCGGATTTCACCTTCGCAGAAATAGGCAATCGTGAAATTGCCGAGATCGGCAGCATGGCGAGCATATTCGGTTACGAACCGATCGGAGACGTCATGGCCGAAACGGCGGCGGCGCGCGTCGTCTCCAAGCCGCAACAAGTGCTCCTTGATCAGGTGCGTTTCGCTGCGCAGAACTTTGCGGATCGTGCCGCGCGTAAGCGCCTCCGCTGGATCATCGGATTCAGTTTTCATTGCGTCTCCCCCATTCCAAGTGCATGCGGCGTTAATCCAGCACGCTGACGGGTTCTAAGCTTAGATAGGGATCGCGGTGTGGCCGACGCGTGCCCTCAGCGCGGGTCTGTGTTGCGCACTATTCGCATTGGCCCGAAATCTGGGGCTCGACAAAGATCCACAGATCGTGACATTGCGTCGCGCGATCAATGAGGATTGCGGGCGGGTCGGAATTCGAGAAACACTCAGACTTTACTCAACGAATGGGGCTCATGACGGCGCGCATCGGACCGGTTCTTAGCAGCTACGACGCACAGGCGATCGCCGGCGAACTCGAGGACGAGCCGCATCAGCGCGAGGTTGCGGCGCGTCTTGATCGGCTTATCAATGACCTCAGACGCGATAAGGGCAGCGTCATCTCACGCATGTTTGCAAAGTCGCTGCCGCCGCCTCAAGGGATCTATATTCACGGTGCGGTCGGGCGCGGCAAGACGATGCTGATGGACCTCTTTTTTGATGAGGTACCATTTGAGCCGAAGCGGCGCGCGCATTTCCACGAATTCATGGCCGACGTCCACGAGAGGATTGGAAAAGCGCGGAACGCGGCTCCCGGCGATCCTATTCCGATTGTCGCCCGGGACTTAGCTAAAGAGGCTCAGCTGTTATGCTTCGATGAGCTCCACGTTACAGACATTGCCGATGCCATGATCCTCGGCCGATTGTTCGAGGGGCTGTTTTCGGCCGGTTGTGTGATCGTCGCGACGTCGAACGCCCATCCTTCACAACTCTATAGGAATGGCCTCAATCGCCAACTGTTCTTGCCGTTCATCGCGATGCTCGAAGCGAATATGGATGTCATCGAGTTGGCGGCCGCCAAGGACTTCCGACTCGATAAGCTCGCCGGTATGCCGCTCTATTTCACACCGGTCGATGCGGCGGCGCGTGGGGCGCTCGATGCGCACTGGGCGCGGCTCACGGGTGGTCACGCAGGACGCAGCGTCACGCTCGATGTCAAAGGCCGGACGATCACCGTGCCGATCGCGTCGATGGGGGTCGCGCGATTTGATTTCGCCGATCTTTGCGATGTGCCGCTTGGGGCCAACGACTATCTGCACATCGCGCACAAATTTCACACGGTCATTGTTGATGGAATTCCAATTATTGATTCGGCGCGGCGGGATGTCGCCCGGCGTTTCATCAATCTCATCGACACCCTTTATGATTGCGGGACCTGTCTTATTGCCTCAGCTGAGGCTGAGCCGCATGCGTTGTATCCGCGAGGTGGGGGGGGCGATCATTTTGAGCGGACAGCGTCCAGGTTGATCGAGATGCGGTCGGACGCCTATTTGGCCCGGCACTCCCCGGCAACCCAAAGCCGCTAGGCGGCAGTCCAGCCCGCTTTGCGACTTTGGACCTGAATCGTGGGCTGGCGCTTGACTGGTCAGGGAATTTGACTAGGCAGCCCAGACTGGTGATGACTACCCTCAAGCTCAATTCTACGCTCAGGTCCAATTCTAATCCCCCAAGCTTCGGAGACATTGTAAATGGCGCGCACGAAGATCGCACTCATCGGTTCGGGACAGATCGGGGGCACGCTGGCGCTGCTCGCTGGGTTAAAGGAATTGGGCGATATCGTTCTCACCGACGTGATCGAGGGCACGGCCAAAGGCAAGGCGCTGGATCTGGCGCAGACTGCGGCGGACGAGGGGTATAACGCGAAAGTTACGGGCGCGGGCACTGAGGGATACGCCGCCATCCAAGGCGCCGATGTGTGCATCGTGACGGCTGGCGTACCGCGCAAGCCCGGGATGAGCCGCGATGATCTGCTCGGCATCAATTTGAAGGTCATGGAGCAGGTCGGCTCTGCCATCAAGCAGCACGCGCCCGATGCGTTTGTGATCTGCATTACCAATCCGCTCGACGCCATGGTCTGGGCGCTGCAAAAATTTTCCGGTCTTCCCGCGAACAAAGTCGTCGGCATGGCCGGCATTTTGGATAGTGCGCGGTTTTCATGCTTCCTCGCGGAGGCGGCAGGTGTGGCGATCGAAGACGTGCGGGCCATGACGCTTGGCGGGCACGGCGACGATATGGTGCCGATGATCCGCTATTCGACAATCGGCGGCGTGCCGCTGCCCGATTGCGTCGCCATGGGAATGTTCAGCCAAGAGGCGCTCGACGCGATGATCAAGCGGACGCGTGGCGGCGGTGGCGAGATCGTGGCTCTCCTCGGCAACGGGTCGGCTTTCTACGCACCGGCCGCATCGGCGATCGCGATGGCGGAAAGCTATCTGAAGGACAAGAAGCGGATGCTGCCGTGTGCCGCGCATCTGACGGGACAGTATGGCCTCAAGGACATGTATGTCGGCGTGCCGTGCGTCATCGGCGCGGGTGGCGTCGAGAAGATCGTGGAATTGTCGCTCAACGGCGATGAAAAAGCGATGTTCGATAAATCGGTCGCGTCGGTCACGGGCCTCGTCGAGGCGTGCAAGGGGATCCAGACGAGCTTGGCTTAGGCTCGACCGTTCGGGGTCGCATGCAATCGCGACGAGCGCTCGCGAGCCTTTCATCTACGTAGGGAAACTCGATGAACATTCACGAATATCAGGCGAAGCAGCTTTATCGCGAATATGGGATTCCGACGCCCGACGGGTATCCGGCCTTCAGCGTGCAAGAGGCGGTGGCGGCGGCGGAAAAATTGCCGGGGCCGGTCTGGGTCGTCAAAGCGCAAATTCATGCGGGCGGGCGCGGTAAGGGCACGTTCAAGGAAAAAACTGCCGGCGACAAAGGCGGCGTGCGGCTTGCCAAGTCCGTCGATGAAGTGAAAAAATTTGCGACGGAAATGCTCGGCCAAACACTTGTCACGGTGCAGACCGGACCGGCCGGGCGCGTCG
>JANOCZ010000335.1:0-9811 GCA_031412455.1 Hyphomicrobium sp.
GATCTCTTAGCCTTCCCCGAAATCTCGATCGAACGATTGGCGGTTATCTGGCCGGAACTCGCAAACCTCGCGCCGCGCATCGCTTCGCAACTTGAAACCGACGCCCGCTACGCCGCCTACGTGCGCCGGCAGAATGACGACGTGGCGTCGGTCAAACGCGATGAATCGTTAACAATTCCGGTTAATTTCGACTATTCGGAGCTGCCGAGCCTCTCCGCCGAGTTGCGGACCAAGCTGAGCCGCCAGAAGCCCTCTACAATCGCCCAGGCTGCCCGCCTGGAGGGTATGACCCCGGCGGCGGTACTGGTCCTGCTCGGACGCATAAAAGCCGCCAGCGGCCTCCCTAAGAGCGCCTGACGATGCAGGGGATAACTCAGCCTTTTCAGCCGGTTAGAGCGCTTGGGTGTTTACCTTATTCTGCCGGGAACAGAGCCGGCCACGCATGGCTCGACATACTGGGCAAAAACCGCCAATTGGCCCGCGCGTCTCGATGAAACACCCCCAGCCGGCACTGATTGATTCGCCGCAAGCATTTCAAGCCAAATTCGGAGTTTCACGTGAAACCGTTGAAAAACTGAGCATTTACGCGGACTTGCTGAATCGTTGGCAGAAAACCATCAATCTCGTCGCCCCGAGCACGCTGAACCAGATCTGGCATCGCCACTTCGCCGACAGCGCCCAGCTTTTTAAGGGGTCAGCTTCTGTGTCGGTCTCCAACTCCCACTGGCTCGATGTCGGCTCCGGAGCCGGCTTTCCTGGCCTCGTGCTAGCCATCCTTGGTGCCGAAAAGCCACAAACCCGGCATACCTTGATCGAGAGCGACACCCGAAAAGCAGCGTTTTTGCGCCAAGTCGCCCGTGAAACGGGAGTTGCTGTGGAGATCGTATCTGCAAGGATCGAACTTCCGCAAAATACTGCTAAGGTCAGGGACGTCGATTTTGTAACCGCCCGTGCGCTCGCACCTCTGCCGCGTCTGCTTCCGCTGGTCGCTCCCTATTTCCGCGTCACGACCATCGGACTTTTCCTCAAAGGCCGCGAGGTCGGAGACGAACTGCTTGAAGCCGGCCGCGATTGGGAGTTCGAGTCGCAGCTATTGCCGAGCATAACGAGTGCGGACGGCCGGATTGTTCGTCTAACGGGTTTGCATAAGAAGATCGCGTAAGCGGGTCGCGTAAAAAGCGTTGAAAGTCGAATCGGAGGGCGAGGCCCGTGGCCGGTTATAATTCTGGAGCGCAGTCGAGCGGACCGCGCGTGATCGCGATCGCCAATCAAAAAGGCGGCGTCGGTAAAACCACAACTGCGATCAATCTTGGCACCGCCTTGGCGGCTGTCGGTGAACGCGTCCTGGTGCTCGATCTCGATCCGCAAGGCAATGCCTCGACCGGCCTTGGCATCGCCGCCGACGCGCGCCACCTCACCTCGTATGAGGTCTTGACGGGTGAAGCGACGCTGCTCGAAGCGAGCGTCCAGACAGCGGTGCCGGGCTTGCACGTTGTCCCAGCCAACAACGATCTCGTCGGCGTCGAGTCAGCGCTTTCCAACGACAACACGCGCGCTTTCAAACTGCGCGACGCCGTTGGCGCTTTGATCGGCCAGCAGCGCGCCCGCCCGCAAGATCCGCCCTACAGCTACGTGCTGATCGATTGCCCGCCGTCGCTCAACGTCCTGACGCTGAATGCGATGAGCGCGGCCCACGCCGTGCTCGTACCGGTGCAGTGCGAATTCTTCGCGCTCGAAGGCATCTCGCAATTGAAGGACACGATCGATCAGATCCGCGCCACGCTGAACCCGCAACTCCAAATCCAGGGCGTGGTACTGACGATGCACGATCAACGCACGTCGCTGTCGCGTGAGGTCGCCGAAAACGTCCGCGCCTTCTTTGGCCCGAAAGTCTACGAGACCGTCATCCCGCGCAACACGCGCGTGGCCGAAGCCCCTTCGCACGGCAAACCGATTCTGCTCTACGATTACGACTGCGCCGGCAGCCAAGCTTATATTCGCTTAGCGACCGAGATCATCGAGCGCGAACGCCGGTATAAAGCCGCCTGAACACCGAGTTCTGTCGCGTCAGTAAAAAAGCAAAAAACACTCCAAAGGACACGCGCAAACAGATGAATTCTCCCCTGCCGAAAAGCCGCCTTGGCCGCGGGCTTGCTTCCCTAATCGGTGAGCCGTCGTCAGCGGGTACGCGCAATATTCCCCACGAGGGCGAGCAGCGCTTGGTTGGCGTCGCTCAGGTCCGCTCGAGCCCGCTCAACCCGCGCAAGGATTTCCGCGACGAGGAACTGGCTGAGCTGGCGGAATCGATCCGCACCAAAGGCCTCGTCCAGCCGATCATCGTGCGCCCGAGCACGGTAACCCCTGGCGAGTACGAGATCGTTGCCGGCGAGCGTCGTTGGCGCGCGTCGGTCAAAGCCGGCATGCATACCGTGCCGGTCATTGTCCGCGATGTGACCGACAAGGAGCTGCTCGAACTTGCCATCATCGAGAACGTTCAGCGGCAAGACCTGAACGCGATTGAGGAAGCCGCCGGTTATCGCGATCTGGTCGAGCGCTTCGACTACAGTCAGGAACAGCTGTCCGAGATCATCGGCAAAAGCCGCAGTCACGTCGCCAACACGCTGCGCCTGTTGAAGCTGCCGGCAGCGGTGCAGACCCTTGTCCAACAAGGTGCGTTGACCGCTGGCCATGCCCGCGCGCTGATTGGCCGTGACGACGCCGAAGCGATGGCCCGCCGGATTGTCGAACAGTCGTTGAACGTGCGCGAGGTCGAAGCCTTGGTCCAAGAGGGCCGCGAGTTCGGCACGCCCGGCTCAACCTCGACGTCTAAAAAAGGTCGTGACAAGGACGCCGACACGAAGGCGTTCGAGAAGGAATTGACCGACCTGCTCGGCCTCAAGGTCGAAATCAAGCGCGCCTCGGGCGAAAGCGGCCAATTCATTGTCCGCTTCGGCAACTTCGACCAGCTCGACTACATCCGCCAGCGGCTCGGCGGTAGCTGATACGGCGCGCCTTCTGAGTGCAAAATTGAGATTATCTGCAAGCGACGCTTGACGGCGGAAGCATCGCTTGATGGGGTGCACCTCCGCGCTCCGATAATTTGATCGGGTGCCGAGTAAGGCTCTACAACATGGGCAACGACGATACGCTGGCTCGCTTAGCTGCGACGATAGCCTCCAAACGAAAGTCGGGCGCTGGCCAATCCTACACGCGCCAGTTGCTGGACGCCGGCGTCGAGCGTTGCGCCAAAAAGTTTGGCGAAGAGGCGGTCGAAACGGTAATTGCTGCGGTCACGGGTGATGCCGCGCGGCTCAAAGCTGAAGCCGCCGACACGCTCTACCACTTGCTCGTCCTGCTCGAAGCGCGCCACGTCCGCCTAAGCGACGTCTTTGCCGAACTCGAAAGCCGTGTCGGCACATCGGGCCTAGATGAGAAAGCCGCTAGGTCCGAAGGCGCAACGTGAAAAAAACCACGCAGGCTTTGAAGGTCAGGAAAGCGACCAAGCACGCGCCGCCGGCGGGCTCGAGTGCGTTTTCGCCGTTTCAGGCCTTCTCGCGCGAACAATGGGCGCGGCTTCGTGCCGACACGCCGATGACGCTGACACCGAGCGATCTCGAACAGCTCTCAGGCGTCATCGAGGAGCTGTCCGTCGACGAAGTCGAGCAAATTTATCTGCCGCTGTCGCGCTTGCTGAACCTCTACGTCGCCGCCGCCCAGAAGCTGCACGCCGTGTCGCTGGAATTTCTCGGCCGCAAAGACGGCAAAGTACCTTTCATTATTGGCGTGGCGGGCTCGGTCGCGGTCGGCAAGAGCACGACGGCCCGTGTGTTGCGAGCGCTGCTTGCGCGTTGGCCCGATCACCCGCGCGTCGATCTGCTCACGACCGACGGCTTTCTCTACCCGAACGCAGAATTGGAACGCCGCGGCCTAATGGACCGCAAAGGCTTCCCGGAAACATTCGATGCGGACCGCCTGTTGAAGTTCCTGCGCGATGTGAAATCTGGCGTTTCCGCCGTGACCGCGCCCGTCTATTCGCACGTCCAGTACGACATTCTGCCGGGCCACTTCGTGACCGTCGAACGCCCTGATATTCTGATCGTCGAGGGCTTGAATATCCTGCAGCCGGCCGAGATGCCCCCCGGCGGCGGCAATATCCCGTTTGTCTCGGACCTGATTGATTTCGCGATCTATATTGACGCCGCGCCCGACGTGATCGAGCACTGGTATCTGACGCGGTTCATGCGCCTGCGCGGCACGGCGTTCCGCGATCCTGGCGCCTACTTCCACAAATACGCAACGATCAGCGCCGAGGAATCTCGCAAGACAGCGCTCAACCTTTGGCGCACCGTCAACTTGAAGAACCTTGAAGAGAATATCCTCCCGACCCGCCGCCGCGCCCAGCTAATTTTGCAGAAGGCCAAGAGCCACAAGGTTCAGTCGGTCTCGCTTAGGAAGCTTTAAAAAAAATGGGCCGCTTGGGGCAGCGGCCCGGGCAGTTTCTCGCAAATGACGTCAAAGGCTGTTCGGCAGAGTCCTCAGCGCATCAGCTGAAGCGTTCGGCAATCGGTTGCTCGCCCCGGGCACGCAGCGCGCCGGAAGTGTTATGTGCAACCGGTGTGGTCGGCGGCTCCTGAGAGGCTTTGAATTTGTCCCGCAGGCGCCTGATCGTCGAAGGGTCCGAAAACCCCATGACGCGGATGGCCGTCGTAGGCTTCAGTTGTGGCTGTGTCTTGAGAAGTTCGCCAAGCCGCGCGATCCGGTCGCTGTCGTCAATGACGGTACCGATCGGACGCCCACGGCGGGTCTTGCTGTCAATCATTCATCGAACCTCGAACGAAGCGATTCGTTGAATTGAACATGATCGAATTGGAATCCCAATTCCAGGGAATTTAATTCCAGAGGCGAATTAAAATTGAAAGCCCTCGAATTAAACGCCTGAGTGAACGCAGTTTAGGTCGAATCTCAGACGCCTAAATTCCCGGAATAAGGACCGCATATCGCGGCTGAATTTCACCCGATAAGACCTTTTTCCCGGGCGAGTCCGCTGAGAGAAACGGCAGGCCGCGCGCCTATATGACTGATGACTTCGGCCGCCGCCATACTCGCTAATTGACCCGACGTCTCGAGTGGCAGGCCGCGGGCAACACCGTACAAAAAGCCACTCGCGTAGAGATCGCCGGCCCCTGTCGTATCGACGACTTGCGCAACAGGCTCGGCTGCAATCGCGATGTCTTGTCCATCGTGGAAGATATGCGAGCCTTTGGCACTGCGCGTCAGCACGGCCAGCCGAATATCGGCGCGCGCTTTATTCGACGCGTCATCATAGGTGGTTTCATAAAGCGACGTTATTTCGCTCTCGTTGGCAAAAACGATATCAACTCCGGCGCGAATGAGCGCGAGAAACTCGCTGCGATGGCGATCGACGCAGAAGGCGTCGGAAAGTGACAACGCGACTTTGCGACCCGCGCCCTTGGCAATGGCGACCGCATCGTGAAACGCTTGCTTCGCGTCAGGCCGGTCGAACAAATAACCTTCGAGATAGAGAATACCGCTCTTGGCAATGAGCGCGCGATCGAGTTGCGCTGCATTGAGGTTGGTCGAAATACCAAGATACGTATTCATCGTGCGCTCGCCGTCGGGCGAAACGAGGATCAGCGAACGCGACGTAGGCAACACACCCGCAACGGGCTCGGCCGCGAACGTCACGCCAATAGAGCGGATGTCGTGCGAGAAGATGCGGCCGAAGTCGTCGTCAGCAATAGTGCCGATGAATCCGGCGCTGCCGCCAAATGATGCGACGCCAGCCAGCGTATTTGCCGCTGAGCCCCCGGAGATTTCGACGGCCGGACCCATGCCTGCATAGATCGCCGCAACCTCGGCAGCATCAACGAGACGCATCGAGCCCTTGGCTGCACCGATGTCGGCGAGATAGCTGTCGTCGCACCGCGCGATGATATCGACGATGGCGTTGCCGATCCCGGTGACGTCGAAGGTGGCAATCGCGTTCGACGATGCGCCAATCGTTGCTGCAGTCATGTGTTTCCCCCTGATTTTGGGGGCACTATAGGGCGCGCCGGTGAGCGAACAAGCGGGCCTTTAGCGGCGCCCGGCCGCACGCGCCCCAGAGCCAGATGCGGCCATCGCCGACAGCGCCAGCACCAGCCGCTCGCCAAGCGTGTCTTCGAGTTGCGAGGATAGGCGCGCCGCCTTTGCGGTCTCAGCGATGCGCCCCAACGCCTGGTCGAGCGATGTCCGCGACCACATCCGCACCTGCGCTGCAAACGCATCGCGTTGTTTGAAGTGCAGCGGCGGACGCAAGCCACGCAGCGCTTCGTCCAGGCTGCGACCGCCGTCGAGGTCGCCGCGGACCCGATGCAGTTTAAGAAAATATCGTTGCGTAATGAGGATGATCGCCTGCGCGCTTTCGCCGGACGCGATGGCGCGGCCAAAGTCGGTGATGGCATCGGCAGCGCGTCCCTGCGCCGCGGCCTCCGCGATCCGCTCCAACGCCAAGTCTGCCGCATCGCCGACAATGGCCTCGATGTCGTCGGCAACGATCTCAGCCCTACCGGCCGCGTACAGCGCAAGCTTTTCGAGTTCGTTGCGCGACAGAGTGCGGTCAGCGCCGAGCCGCGCTTGCAGCAGCGCTCGCGCGTCCAATCCAATCCGCATTTTATGCGCGCCGAGAACCTCGTTGATCAAACCGTCGATGTCGGCCGCCGAATCTGGGTAGCAGGCAATCGCAGCTACGCCAGCCGTGCCCTCAAACAGCGATCGCAACGCGTCGTCTGGTTTGAGATTTCCGGCCTCGACGATGAGAAAGCCTTCGAGCGGCGCCATCTCGATGATGGGTTTGAGATATTGTGCGTTGATGCGCCGGCCAGCCGTTACACGAAGAATCTTGCGCCCCGAAAACATCGGCCGCGTTTGCAGCTCGACGGCCACGCGACCACTGTCCTCGTCGAGATCGCTTTCGTCCAGCCTCAGAACTTCTCCAGCCGGCGTCTCGCGCGCCGCCAATTGCAGGGCGAGACTATGCGCCCGTTCATTGACGAGGCCAGGGTCGGACCCGAAGAACAGTACGGCGGCAATATTGGCTGGCGGCGCCTTGAGGAAGGCGGCGGCCTGCGGTGCTTTGATGGCAACCATGAAGCGAGATTAGTTCGTGCGTGACAGATGTGCCAGCAACCGTGTCCGCAATTCCTCACCCATCGTCTTGGCAGCCCGGTTCTCGGCGTTTTCGCGCGCCCGGACGTTGGCGAAGATCGACGTCATGCGCTCGAACCCGGCGCGGCCGTAGGACTTGCCCTCGGCGATGACGGTCTTGTCCGCGATCCGGATGAGCTTGTAGGCACCGTCGAGATTGTAGACCTGGCCTGCCGCGTTACCGTCAATCTGGACGAGCGTGGCGGTGACCGATTCACGGATAGCGAGTTCGAGCCGGTAAACGGGCGGAGCCGCAAGGCCGCCGCCAGTCGATTCAAAAATGAGCTCGTTGCGGACCCGCTGGCCGACACGGCCGGGAATCGGCGCAATATCGACACTGGCCAATTTCTCGTTGGCACCGGCACCGCCGAGATCGGACGAGCCATAAAGCGGGCGGAACCCGCCGCTGCTCTCCGAGCACCCGCCGACGGCCAGCACCATGGCGAATCCGCACGCCGTGATCAGCCCCGCAAAGCGCGAAGCCCGAAACCGATGTCCGCATGTGCCTTCAGCCGACGACATTCACGATCCTTTGCGGAACGACAATGACTTTCTTGACAGGACGGCCCTCGAGAGCCCGGATGACCGGTTCGAGTGCCAACGCTGCCGCCTCGACTTCCCCAGACGCCGCGGAGCGTGAAATCACGAGTTCATCCCGTCTCTTACCATTCACCTGTACGGCAATGGTGACTTGATCGTCAACGAGAAGCCCCGCCTCGGCCTCAGGCCACGCTTCGTTCGCGAGTAACGTGTTGTATCCGAGCCGCGCCCAGCATTCTTCAGACAAATGCGGCATCATCGGGCCGATCATCATAACCAGGAACCGCGCCGCCTCGCGGGCCGCCCAGGCCATGTCTGCGCCGGGCTTTGTAAGTCCGGCCTGGAGCACATTCGTGAATTCGTGGATGTTGGCGACCGCGACGTTGAAGCGGAGCCCCTCGATCGCCTTGCCGACCTGATCGAGGGCCCGGTGCGCAGCCTTACGGACGCCCAAAGCTTCGCTGCTGAATGTTGCCGGCTTCGCGGTTTTATCATCGAGCGGGAACGTATCGGCGATCTCTTCGACGATCCGCCACACGCGCTGCACGAAGCGCCCAGCACCACCAACGCCAGCCTCGGTCCAGATCACGTCGCGCTCGGGCGGACTATCCGACAGCATGAACCAGCGCGCACAGTCGGCACCGTAATGCGCAATGATGTCGTCTGGATCGACGAGATTCTTTTTCGACTTCGACATCTTTTCGATCGCGCCGATAGTGACCGGCCGCCCAGACGCCGCCTCGACCGCATGGCGTTGCGCGCCTTCGCCCTCAAAGCGAACCTCATTGGGCAGCATCCAATAACCGTCGGTCGATTTGTAGGTCTCATGCGTGACCATGCCTTGCGTGAATAGCGCGGAGAACGGCTCGCGCGTATTGCCGGCAAACTTCAAATGCCCCGTGTCGCACATCGCTCGCGCAAAGAAGCGCGAGTAGAGCAGATGCAAAATCGCGTGTTCGACGCCGCCGATGTATTGATCGACCGGCAGCCAATACTGCGCCGCCTCTTTATCGACCGGTGTCGCAGCTTGAGGTGCGGTAAAGCGGACATAGTACCACGACGAGTCGACGAACGTATCCATCGTGTCCGTCTCGCGCACGGCGGGCTTTGCGCACTTTGGACACGTCGTGTGCTTCCACGTCGGATGCCGGTCGAGCGGATTGCCCGGCTTGTCGAAGGTCGCGTCGTCCGGCAGCTTGATCGGCAGATCTTTGGCGGCGACCGGTACGACGCCGCACGCTTTGCAATGCACGACGGGGATTGGGCAGCCCCAATAGCGTTGCCGCGAAATACCCCAGTCGCGCAGGCGAAAGTTGACTTTGCGCGCGCCTTGCGGCCGGCCGCTCAGCTTTTGTTTCTCGAGCCGTGACGCCGCTTCCTCAAACGCATCCTTGGTCGACTTGCCATCGAGAAAGCGCGAATTGATCATCACGCCGTCGTCTTCGTAAGCATTGTTTTTGAGCGTGAACGTTGCCGCGTCCTCGCCCGCAGGCAGGATCACGGGCACGACTGGCAATTCGTAGCGGCGCGCAAAATCCATGTCGCGCTGATCGCCCGACGGACAGCCGAAGATGGCGCCAGTGCCGTACTCCATCAGCACAAAATTAGCGACGTACACGGGCAGCAGCCACGTCTTGTCGAACGGATGCACGGCGCGGATGCCGGTATCGAAGCCGCGCTTCTCTGCTGCTTCGATGTCGGCGACCGATGTGCCAAGCCGCCGGCACTCGTCGCAGAACTCTGCGAGGGCTGCATTTTTTTCCGACGCGAGTTTGGCCAGCGGATGATCGGCCGCGACCGCGAGGAACGATGCGCCAAACAGCGTGTCGGGTCGTGTCGTGTAGACCTCGAGCTCGTTTGCATCACTAGGCGCTGTCTTTGCATCGAGCGCCCAGCGGATCAGCATGCCTTCCGACCGGCCGATCCAGTTGGCTTGCATCAGCCGGACCTTTTCCGGCCAGTTCGTGAGCGTGTCGAGATCGCGGAGAAGCTCGTCGGCATAATCGGTGATCTTGAAGAACCACTGCGTCAGCTCGCGTTGCTCAACAAGCGCGCCGGAGCGCCA
>JANOCZ010000336.1:0-5954 GCA_031412455.1 Hyphomicrobium sp.
TGTGCAAACTCGTGCCGAATAATCCCGCGGCGCCCGTGACTCTAAGAGAAGCGATCGACGGCGAACCGAAACTTCAGGAAGAGCGCGATAGCGAACCTATCGTCGCCAGGCTTCTCGAAATCGCTGAGAAACTTGAAGGGCTCTACCGTCACGCCTCGACGCACGCCGCCGGCATGGTGATCGGCGATCGCCCGCTCGAGGAGCTGGTCCCGCTCTATCGCGATCCAAAATCGACGATGCCGGTCACGCAATTTAACTTCAAGCTGGTCGAAGCGGCGGGCCTCGTGAAGTTCGACTTCCTCGGCCTCAAAACGTTGACGGTGCTGGAAAAGGCTGTGCAGCTCGTCGAGCGCGGACGAGGGATAAAGCTTGATTTGCCCGCACTTCCGCTGACCGACGGGCCGACCTACGCGCTGCTGGCCCGCGCCGATACGGCGGGTGTGTTCCAGCTTGAAAGCTCGGGCATGCGGGAAAGCTTGAAGCGTCTGAAGCCTGACCGCTTCGAAGACATCATCGCGATGGTCGCGCTTTATCGTCCAGGTCCGATGGACAATATCCCGACCTACATTCATCGCAAGCACGGCGAAGAGCCGGTCGATTGCCTGCACCCGATGTTGGACGGCATTCTGAGGGAAACCTACGGCGTCATCATCTATCAGGAACAGGTCATTCAGATCGCCCAGGTCATGGGCGGCTATACGCTGGGTCAAGCCGATCTTTTGCGCCGTGCAATGGGCAAAAAAGACAAAGCGGAGATGGCCGCCCAACAGGCCCGCTTTGTCGAGGGCGCGGAGAAAAACGGCGTCAAGCGTAAGGAAGCGATCGCGATCTTCGAACTCGTCGATAAGTTTGCGGGCTACGGCTTCAACAAATCTCACGCCGCAGCTTACGCGCTCGTCAGCTATCACACCGCGTATATGAAAGCCAACTTCTGCGAAGAGTTTCTCGCAGCCTCCATGACCCTCGACATGGGCAACACTGATAAGCTCGCGATGTTCGCCAGTGAAGCGCGCCGAAGCGGTATCGAACTGCTGCCGCCGTGCGTCAATCGATCGGGTATTGATTTCGGCGCCGAACCTCCAAGCGGCGACGCGCGCCGCGGCGCCATCCGCTACTCGCTGGCTGCATTGAAAAATATCGGTGCGGGCGCGGTTGATACGATCGCGAGCGAACGCGCAGCCAACGGCCACTACAAATCGTTGCCCGACTTTGCCCACCGCCTTGACGCGAAGGCGCTGAACAAACGCGGGCTCGAAACCTTGGCCAAAGCCGGCGCATTCGACAGCTTGAATCCAAATCGCGCGCTCGTCTCAGCCAACGCCGATACGATGCTGGCACTCGCCCAACGCCGCTCGTCCGATCGCGCACAAGGCACTAACGATTTGTTTGGTGGCGGCGATAGCGTGCCGGAGTTGGCACTGCGCGCAAGCCCGGCATGGACGCCGATGGAAAAACTTAGCCACGAATTCGAGGCCGTTGGTTTCTATCTGTCAGGCCACCCGTTGGACAACTACGAACGGACTCTAAAGAAACTCGGCATCAAACGCTTCACCGAATTCGAGCTGATGACTGAGCGCGGCGCAACTGCGGGCCGTTTGGCCGGCATCGTCATTTCCGCGCGCGAGCGACGATCGCAGAAAGGCAATAAATTCGCCTTCGCCATGTTCTCCGACATGACCGGACAATTCGAGGCCGTCATTTTCTCCGATACGCTTGCTCAGTGCCGCGATCTTCTTGAGCCCGGCACTCCGGTCATCGTCTCTGTTGAGGCTGAACGCGACGGCGAGACGTTGAAGATGCGAGTGCAGTCGATGGAATCGCTCGAAAAGGCGTCAGCCAACGTTCCAAGGAATATGAAGTTCGTCCTCGATCGCAACATCGTCGCAACTGAGAAGTCCCAAATCGCGAACATGCGAGCATCACTTAAGCAGGGCGCACGCGGCGGCGAGGTGCGTTTTTCATTAGCGCTCGACGAACGAGCTTGTGAAATTGATTTCATATTACCTGGGCGCTACGAAATTTCGCCGCAAGAAGCTGGCAAACTGTCGGCCACTGCAGGCGTCACAGATGTGATCGAAAGCTAGTCCAATATCTGAACGGATAATGAATTCCGCGTGCGACATCAAATTTTCTTTGCTTCCAATTATTATCGACGGCTTTGCGCGTCGACGGACGTTCAATTGTCTAGAAGCGCAGGAGCGTCTTCAGAGAGAGGAGACTTTTTATGAAGAAAAGTTTATTGGCAGCCGCTGCATTTTCAGCCTTGGCGTTCGCATCTGCGGGCACCGCCAGCGCAGGTGTGGCCGCTACCAACTTCGACGGCGTGCGCGCCTCGACATCAGCACCGCTTGCCGAACAAGTTCACTGGCGTCGCGGTGGCTGGCACCGCCATGGTTGGCGTCACGGCGGCTGGCGTAAAGCGCGTGTTCGCCATTGCGTATGGCGTCATGGACATCGCCGTTGCTGGTGGCGCTAGCTCCAGCGATCGAAGGCTGCGCCGCCAAGGCGCAGTCTTCACCTCTGCAATTCACTGATTCTCCACAATCGACTTTTACTAACCCGTGCATCGACCGGGCATTCATTTGGAGCCAATCATGACGTCCAAGTTTCCACTTTACGTCCTCGCCTGCTGCCTGATATCCGCTCCCGCGATGGCCGCCGTCGATGTCGCGACAATAACCACAACGATCGAACAGGCCGCAGCCGATCCAGTCAAGGTCAAGGCCTACTGCGATATGTCCAAAAAGATGGAAGAGGTCGGCGACGACGACAAGAAAGCCGAAGCCGCCGGCGACGAGATTGACGGATACTTCAAGACGCTCGGCCCGGACTTCGACGCCGCCTGGAGCACCGGCCAGGAAGCAAAAGAAGATTCAGCCGAAGCCAAAGCTTTTGATGATGCGATGACGAAGCTCGACGCCAAATGCGCGTCGTGAATTGTTCGTTTGCCGACTGAAATCGCCGAATTCATTACTAAGCGCCAGCTCGACCTTGTCGAGTCTGGCTCTTTTTTTATGCTTTTGATGCGTCGCTCGCTCTGCTGTTTTTGCACGCGGCTCATAGCTGTGGCCGTTAAACCTCCCCAATCTATTGCGAAATCATGCTCGTTGGAGACAGGATTGCAACATTGCGGCGATTGCCGCCATATTCCGTTCTGGGCATATGATCGGGCATAAGCTCAAATTTTGTTGCCGCCGTACGCGTGTTGCCAGTGCCGCAATCGGAAATTTTCAAGGGGGGTGCATTGTCCAGCTCACAGACGCCGGCGGATTCCGCCCCGCGCACAAAGCGTTGCCGGCTGAAGATTGTGCACGGCATAGTCACCGCCGCAGCAGTCACAATCTTAGGGCTCGCTCACGCACAGCCAGCGAGCGCGATCGAGGAAGCCCAAGCAGCAACCGGTCCGCCGTTCAACATCAACGTGCTTGTCAGCTCGCGCTCCGATGTTTGCTATGATCCAGGCGACGTGGCGGCAATCAAGCGGCTGACACACGACGAACAAGAACGTATCAACAAGCGAGGCGGCGTATCCGGCCGCCCGATTAAACTCAAATTTTTCGATGATGCGCGCGATGAGAAGCGCGCCATTGCAAATGTCACCGCCACCCTCGCCGACACTCAGTCGATCGCGACGATCGGGTTGTCCGGAGCAACGCGCGCCAAGATCGTCTTCGATGCCATGGGCCCAGACATCCTGAAGAGCAAGATCCCATTCATTTCGGATGTGTCGGTCAACTCGATCTTTTCTGCCTACCCCAACGTCTACTCGACGCGCGCCTCGCAGGACGCCGATAGCGTGCCGGTCATGGCGCAATTCACGCGCCAGCTGGGCTTGGCACGCGCCGCGTTCGTCGGCCTGCGCGACAACGTCAATAGCGCAGGTCTTGGCGACGGCTTGAGAGCAGCACTCGGTGAACTCGTGGCCGATGTTCGCTTCGGCACCGAAAGCGACAAGATCATAGCCAGCGAAATCGCACCCGTGATTGCCCAGCTTCGCGACAAACGTCCCGACGTGATATTTCTGAATATCGGCGGCGCCAACATTCCGGTTCTGATGAAGGAATTGGTTGCAGCCGCAGTAACACCGGCGCTGTTCATCGGCGGGCGTATAGAAAGCTTGCCCGCGGAAATTACCAAAACCTATCCCAACGCTATTTACAGCCTCGCCTGGGACCGTCCGCCCGAAGTCTACAATAATCGCCTGCGCACACTGATCGCGCCCGATACCGCAAAGTACTGGGTCTTCGAGGGTCAGAAAATCGCCGCAGCGCCAGGCTGGGCCAAAGGCGAGTGCAAAGCGCGCGAAATTAGCGACTTGCCCGACGCATTCACCAGCGCCAACATCCGCGCGATCACGATCGGCAGCCAGTACGCCGACATGGTGGCACTAATATCGGCCGCGGCAAAAACCGAACGGCGCACGACCAATGTCGAGGAACTGCGCGCCGAGGTGTTGAGCAAGTTGCGAACTTATTACGTTGCCGGGCACGGCGCGTTCAAAGGAACCTTCGACAACTGGTCGTTCGTGCCCGCCTCGCGAACGGCCGCGCGCGATCCGTTCGTGATCATCCTGCCCCAAAGCCTCGGCCGCACGCAGCTGGCGCCCATACAGTTCATCCGTACCAAAGACGGCAACTTGCGCCAAATCGAAACGCTTTATGCCGACATCGATCTGATCAAAGCCCACCGGGTCAGCGAAAATGAAAAGACGTTCTTCGCCGAGTTCTATCTGTCTCTGCGCGACAACGCCGTCGGCTCGATCGACAAGATCGATTTCTCGAATGCGTATTTGGACGCGGGCGCGGGCGGCCGTCAGGTCTCGATCGAAACGATACACCCGGGCGGCAAAAGCGCGTCGTATCCAGATTCGATGAAGATCTACAGGGTTTCCGGACGCTTTCTGTTCAATCCCGCGCTCGGAAATTACCCGTTCGACAATCAGCGCTTCAGCATCGATCTGCAACCCAAAGGTGGCGGCGAGCCCTTTGTCGTCCAGCCGCCGCCGCTCCAACTGCGTGACGGCAATGTTATCGCCGATGGCTGGAGCCCGAAGGCGCAGTATGTGGGCTACGATTCAGACTTCGTTCCGGTCGTCGATGCCTTCACGCACGCGCCAAGCGTCGTACCGTTTTACAAGGCGAGCTTCGCTTGGCTGATGCAGCGTGAGGCGACCGATTATTTCCTGCGCGTCGCCGTGCCGCTCGGTTTCATCTTGTTCGTCGCTTATCTCTCGATCTTCATTCCAAAATCGCATTTCGAAGCGATCGTGACGATCCAGGTCACGGCGTTGTTGGCGGCGGTCGCACTCTATTTGTCACTGCCAAAACTCGATACGGGTGCGGCAACGCTCTCCGATCGCGCCTTCGTCTTTGCCTACATGGTCTTGAGCTTGATGATCGGCATCTCCATCCTGCGCGTGAGCCCGTTGATTGGTGCGCGCCGCGGGCCCGAGCGGGTGCTGCAGAGCTTGCACATCGCCGCCGTTCCAGCCTTTGTCGGCGTCGCCCTTTTCTATGTCTACGGGCTGAGCCATGCCGGATTGTGATCGACGCCGTGCCCGGCCCGGTTGATTTGCAGCCGGCGCATGAAAAGGGAGGATGAACCGTGACGACTGCCGATGCGAGGTCAGAGCAGGGTGCAGCCACGCTGAAGTTTAACGCGGCGGCCCTGCTTGCTGCCGGGCTGATGATCGGCTTCGGCACGATCCTGTGGATTGCCGCGAATTGGGATGCCTTTGGCAAAGAGGGGCGCTTTGCTCTCGTCGGGTCGGCACTTGCCGCATCCGCAGCACTCGCGATGTTCCAGCCGAAGTTACGCGTCGCGGCTTCGCTGTCAGGCGTCCTCGCGATCGGCGCCTTGCTGGCACTGTTCGGTCAAACCTATCAAAGCGGCGCCGACCCTTGGCAGTTGTTCGCGCTTTGGGCAGCCGTCGCACTGCCCTGGGCGGTCGCCGC
>JANOCZ010000337.1:0-6845 GCA_031412455.1 Hyphomicrobium sp.
CGATGGCCGGCCGCCGTGGCGTGGTCCAGCACGTTGCCGATCCGCTGCAACACCCGCCGCGCCGTTTCCGGTTTCTCAGTCCAGATCGGTAACAGTACTTTGAGCACGTCGCCGCTTGCAACGCGGTTGACCGGCAGCGCCCCGAGCGTCGGGAACGCATGGGCTTCCAGTGTTGCAATCCATTGGTCGGTGTGCTTGCCGCTTCGCCACGTTCCGAGCCGCGCCTTGTGCGTGCTCTCGGCCATCGTCTTGAATGTCGGCATCCCGTCCCGCTCCGCGCGGCGTGCCGCAACCGGGTCGTCGCCTTTTTTCGCCTTGCGGCGGATTTCATGCGCCAAGTCGCGGGCTTCGGCCAAGGTGACATAGCTTGTGCCCCCCAGACCGATGTCCCGACGCTTTCCACCTACTTGGACGCGCAAGACCCAGCGCGAGGCACCGGACGGATCAACAATCAGATAGAGGCCGTTTCCATCGCTATGGCGTCCGGGCTTCGGCGACTGTCGAATGAAAGCAGTGGTAAGACCGCGCGCTCTTGCTCTCGGTTTGAACGCGACGACGGTTGCCGTCTTTCCCATCCACCCAGCGCCCCGCTTTGGTTTTGTCCGCCACACCGTACCACACTTTGCGCCGGATGGCAGCGAACGTGCGTGACTTGTCCCGCACTATTTTGGACTGCGTAAAGTGGCTTGGAATATGGGATAAACTGCTATTTTCGGACTATAGTGGACTGGTGCGGATTGCCTTGGAATAGGCCGCTGGCGGAGGGAGAGGGATTCGAACCCCCGGTGGACTTGCGCCCACGCTAGTTTTCAAGACTAGAGCCATCAACCACTCGGCCATCCCTCCGGTTGCGCGCATCGGCGTCGGGTCGGGTTTCGACCTGCGCTCGTCCGGATGCCCCTCCTATACCGGTCCCCTGTGCATCTCAAGACCCGCAAAACGTCTCAGCGATTCTGCATCTGACAACGCTGTTAACGAAACGCTAA
The DNA here is from genome assembly GCA_031412455.1 of Hyphomicrobium sp. Taxonomy (GTDB): domain Bacteria; phylum Pseudomonadota; class Alphaproteobacteria; order Rhizobiales; family Hyphomicrobiaceae; genus Hyphomicrobium_B. The sequence continues at coordinate 987 of JANOCZ010000337.1, forward strand.
GCCTAGTTTGCCATGGTTCGAGCATCCTTCAGCCAATCTTAGGGGCTATGCGTCCCATCCCGGCTGAGGTTCTAAGCGTGCTCTGTCGTGTGGCGTTGGTGGGTCAGTTCGAACGATGTTGAAGATTTCGAAGCCCGCCTTTCCGCAGATCGCTGACCGGAACACTAGCACCGCGGCATCGCCGGTTCTCAGCTCGAACGCCCCGCGCAAAATCGCCTTTGCCGTCAGCTTGGCGGCATTGACGATGGCGTGTTCTAATGGCGGCGGCAACACGCCGTCGCGCGGTGTCTCTTCGGGCGGAGGTCTCAATCGGCCTGCTTTTACGGAAGAAGAATACGGCGTCAGCACGAGCCCGCGGGTCGCTGGTTCTGGGAGCATCCGCAAAGGTGGCGGCTCCTTTAAACTCGGTAGTCCCTACAAGGTGGCGGGCCGCTGGTATGTGCCGCGCGAGGAGCCGGGGTATGATCGCGCCGGCGTCGCATCGTGGTACGGCGATGATTTCCACGGCCGCCGGACGGCCAACGGCGAGATTTTCGACAAAAGCGGATTGACCGCTGCCCACCCGACGCTGCCGCTGCCGTCCTACGCCTATGTCACGAATATCGACACGGGCCGTACCATTCTTGTTCGGGTCAACGATCGTGGCCCCTACGTCAGCGATCGGCTCATCGATCTGTCGCGCGCGTCCGCCCGCGCGTTAGGTTATGAGAATCAAGGGCGCGCCCGCGTCCGTGTTCGCTATGCCGGCCGCGCACCGTTGAACGGCGATGATCGCCGCGAGCGCCAATATCTCGCCGAGCAACGCTGGAACAATGGCCGCGATATTCCAGCTGTCGCCGCCTACCGGCCACCTCAAGCGCCGATCGTTGGACCGCAACCGTTTCCGGAAGGAACACCCGGCCGCTGGTCGCCGACCGCCTATCGCGCGGCGTTGGCTGGCAAACCAACTCCTGCAGCTGTGCGCCCCGTCAGCGGTGCGTCCGTCGCGGAGCCCTACGATCGCGGCGGGCGCTATGAGCCGACCGGCTACGCGCCGCAGCCTCAGTCTCTCCCTTACACCACGCCGCCGGCCGCGCTCGCCGGCCCGGCACGTGTGAACTCGCTGGATAATTCCGGCTCGGGCCGCGCCTTCGTTCATATCGGCGTTTTCCGCGAGCGCGCCAATGCCGAGCGCCTGCGCCGCGACCTGGCAACGCTTGGCCCGGTCGAGGTCGCGCCCGTTCCGGCGGCACAGGGCGGCGAGCTCTACCGCGTCCGCATCGGACCGATGTCTGGGCCGACAGCCAACGACACGGTCCGCACTGTTGCTGCGCGAGGAATTACCGGCAGCGCCGTCATATTCGAATAATCTCAACCTGCATTTTTACTGCTGGGGCCGCGCGCCCGTTGACCTCGCCGTCATGGACCCCGATAGTCGAACGCAATTTTATACTGATTGCCCGAACCCTCGGTCGCGAGAAGGTCCCGTCTATTCTATGTTGCGCACCTCGACGTATTTTGCCCGGCACCTCATTCTCCTGCTCACCTTTGCGCTCATTGGCGCTGTAGCGGCGTTGGCAGCGCAGGAGCAGAGCGGATTTACCACTAAAGCGCCGCGCGCGATTTTGATGGATGCGGCCACCGGCGCGGTCATGTTTCAAGTCAGAAGCGACGAACTTGCCGCGCCGGCGAGCATGAGCAAGCTCATGACGTTGGCGGTTTTGTTCAAAGCGATGAAGGCCGGGCAGATCAAACCTGACGATGAGTTCGTCATGAGCGTCAATGCCTGGCGCAAAGGTGGCGCGCCGTCGGGCACGGCGGCGATGATGGTGCCGGTCAACACCCGAGCCAAAGTTTCAGAGCTGATCCAGGGCATTGCCGTGCAGTCAGGCAACGACGCGGCAATGTCGATTGCCGAGGGGATCAGCGGCAGCGAGGCGGCATTCGCCAAAGTCATGACCGAGGAAGCGCGCCGGATTGGCATGACCAAGTCGTCGTTTACGAACGCAACGGGCCTGACCGATCCCAATCATCTGATGACGGCGCGCGATCTGGCCATTCTCGCGCGTCACATCATCACCGAATATCCCGACCAGTATCGTATTTTCGCTCAGCGCGAGTTTCTCTACCGGACGCACAAGTTCTACAATCGCAATCCGCTGCTGGCGCTGAGCATCGGAGTCGATGGCTTGAAAACCGGCCATACGGCGGACGCGGGCTACGGTCTCGTCGCCTCGGCCGTTCAGGAGGGCAAACGGCTCATCATTGTCGTGATGGGCCTGGCGAATGAAAATCAGCGGCGCGACGAGGCGGCGAAACTGCTCGAATGGGGCTTCAAGTCGTTCAGTACCGTCAAGGTTTACGATGACGGTGAGATCGTCGGCCAGGCGCGGGTGTGGGGCGGCAAGCAGTGGTACGTGCCGCTCGCTGGACGCGGTGACGTCACGCTGTCGCTTCCGAAATCGCCGGGCAATCCGCGGCTTTCGGCCGAGATCGTCTACCGCGCGCCGCTCAAGCCGCCGGTGAAGAAGGGCGATCAGGTCGCCATTCTGCGCATCAGTAGCGCGTCAAGTGCGCAGTCGGAGGTTCCGCTCTATGCAACCGAGGACGTCGAGCAGGGCGGCATTGTGCGCAAGGGGATAGATTCGCTGGTTCTCATGGCGTTGCGGCGCTTGGCGCTCTAAACTCGCCTGCAGGCAACAGGTGATTTCATGCAACGCGGACGTTTCATTACATTCGAAGGCGGCGAGGGCGCCGGTAAGTCGACTCAAGCCAAGCGCTTGGCCGAGCGGCTTGAACGCGCCGGTATTGCCGTGCTCGTCACGCGCGAGCCGGGCGGCACGCCGCTGGGTGAGGACATCCGCAATTTGATCCTCAAGGATCGTCCGCAAGATCCGCTGACCGAATTGTTTCTGTTCGCCGCGGCTCGCGCCGAGCACATGACGGCGGTGATCCGGCCGGCGTTAGATGAGGGCACCTGGGTCATTTCCGATCGTTTCATCGACTCGACGCGGGTCTATCAGGGCAAGCTCTACGCGATCGAACCCGAATTGATTGCGCTGATCGAAACCTACACGGTCGGTCATGATTTTCCTGAACTTACACTGATCCTCGACTTGCCAGCCGAGTCCGGTCTGCTGCGCTCGGCTAGCCGTGGCACGCTTTCGCGCTACGATGCCGCGCGGATCGAGACGCACGAGACATTGCGGCAAGGCTTTCTCGAAGTGGCGACGGCGGAGCCTCAGCGCTGTGTGCTGATCGACGGTAATCTACCGGTCGAGAGCGTTGCGACCGCCGTGTGGCAAGCGGTGCATCAGCGCTTGCTTGCCGAAGTTTCCTGAGCGCTGAATTGTCATGGCTCGCGCCGCGCTGATCCCGCAGACCGAAGAGTTGCCCGAGGCCGACCGCCTCGATGGTTTTCCGCATCCCCGCCAAACCCAACGCCTGCTTGGTCATGCGGTCGCCGAACTCACGATGGCGGATGCTCTCGCCTCGCATAAATTGCATCATGCGTGGTTGATTACGGGGCTCGAGGGCATTGGCAAGGCGACGTTCGCTTATCGCGTCGCGCGCGCAGCACTCGCCCGGCCCGATGAACGCGGATTGTTTGGCCAAGGCCTCGACGTTGATCCGGAAACCGCGGCCTACCGCCAAGTCACAGCGCTCTCGCATCCGGGTCTTGTCGTGATCCGGCGCACTTATGATCAGAAGGCCAAGCGCTTTGCCGCGTCGATCTCGGTCGATGAGGTGCGCCGGCTCAAATCGTTCCTGGCGCTCAGCGCCGAAGAGGGCGGCCGCCGCGTCGTCATCGTCGATAGCGCCGATGAAATGAACGTCAACGCGGCCAATGCACTTTTGAAATCACTCGAAGAGCCGCCGCCGCGCACGATCTTCCTGCTGATCAGCCACGCGCCGGGCCGCTTATTGCCGACGATCCGCTCGCGCTGCCGCATGCTCCCGCTGCCGCCGCTGAGCGCCAGTGATCTACAACTTGCGGCTTCCGGGGCGCTGGCCTCTGCCGGCAAGCCGGCGATGACATCTGCCGAATTCTCAGCGCTCGAGCCGCTGGCGTTGGGCAGCGTGCGCCGGTTGCTGGCGTTGCAGGAAGGTGGCGGCCTCGCGTTGCAAGCCAAGATCGATAAGGTGTTCGCGGCTCTCCCGGGCGGTGACGTGAAAGCATCACACGCACTTTCGGATGAACTCGCACCTGCCGCGGCTGAACAAAAATTCGCGCTGTTCTACGAGTTGTTCCTCGCCACGCTGCAGCGGCTGGTCAGGACGGCGGCGACGGGCGAGGGGTCTGACGCCGATAAAGCGCGTGCCAAATCGCTGATCGGGCCGGCGCGGCTTGCCACGTTCGCGGGCTTGTGGGAAACACTGAGCCGCGATAAGGCCGACGCCCTCGCGCTCAATCTCGACCGCAAGTCGCTCGTTCTCGCCGCGATCACCCGCCTGGAAATCGCGAGCCGCAGCTGAGTGCCGGCTTGGGTTCATCACGCGAAGGACGGTTTCAGCCGTGGCCCACCAAATACGCCCGCAATTCTACATCACGACGGCGATATCCTATCCGAACGGCGCGCCGCACATCGGCCACGCGTACGAGGCGATCGCCACTGACGCGATTGCGCGCTTTGAACGTCTCGACGGCCGCGACGTGTTGTTCCTGACGGGCACGGACGAGCACGGCTTGAAGATGAAGCAGACCGCGGACAAGGAGGGGCTGGCACCGCGTGCGCTGGCTGATCGCAACGCCGCGCGCTTCATCGAGATGGCGGCGATGCTCGGGCTCTCGCACGACGACTTCATCCGCACGACGGAGCCGCGCCACTACGAGGCGTGTGCCGAACTTTGGCGGCGGATGGAAAAGTCGGGCGACATCTTCCGTAAAAAATACGGCGGCTGGTACTCGGTCCGCGACGAGACCTATTACAAGGAAGCGGAGACCGAGCTTCGCGACGGCGCGCGGTTCGCGACACCGACCGGCACGCCGGTCGAATGGACCGAGGAGGAGACTTACTTCTTCCGCCTGTCGGCCTACCAGGACAAGCTGTTGGCCCATTACGAGGCCAATCCCGAATTCATCCTGCCGCTCGAGCGCCGCAACGAAGTGACGAGTTTCGTCAAAATGGGTCTCGAGGATTTATCGATCTCGCGGTCGACGCTCGATTGGGGCATCCCTGTCCCGGGAGCGCCCGAACACGTCATGTACGTGTGGATCGACGCGCTGAATAATTACATCACCGCGACCGGCCTTCTGAACGCCAATCTTTCGAATGACGGCGAAAATGATCGCGCGCGGTTCTGGCCAGCCGACGTGCATGTGATCGGTAAAGACATTCTGCGCTTCCACGCCATCTACTGGCCGGCCTTCCTGATGAGCGCCGGTCTCGCCTTGCCCAAGCGCATCTTCGGCCATGGGTTCGTCTTGAACAAGGGTGAGAAGATGTCGAAGTCGGTCGGCAACGTCGTCGACCCGTTCGATCTCGTCAAAGCGTACGGCCGCGAGCAGATGCGCTTCTTCTTCCTGCGCGAAGTCATGTTCGGCCAGGACGGCAATTATTCGCCGGAAGCAATTGCCAACCGGATCAACGCCGATCTGGCCAATAACTTGGGTAATCTGGCGCAGCGTTCACTGTCGATGATGTTCAAGAACTGCGACGGCAAGATCCCTGAGCCCGGCGCATTTACGGCTGAGGACAGCGCGATTCTCGCCGCAACCGATGGGCTCTACGCCATCGCGCGGTCGGAGATGGACCGCCAGGCGTTGACCAAATACCTCGACGCCGTGTGGAGCGTGATCTCGGACGCGAACCAGTACTTCGCCGCGGAAGAGCCGTGGGCGAAAAAGAAGACCGATCCGGCGCGCATGGCGACAATCCT
>JANOCZ010000338.1:0-3192 GCA_031412455.1 Hyphomicrobium sp.
CCTCAGGCCGCCCATCTTGCGCATGTCCTGCTCGTCGGAGACGGCATGGATGACCGAGCCGGAGCCGAGGAACAGCAGCGCCTTGAAGAAGGCGTGCGTGAACAGATGGAAGATCGCGACGCCGTAAGCGCCGACGCCGCAGGCGACGAACATGTAGCCGAGCTGCGAGCACGTCGAATAGGCGACGACGCGCTTGATGTCGTTCTGCACGAGGCCGACCGTCGCCGCGAAGAACGCGGTGATGGCGCCGATGAACGTCACGACCGTCAGTGCGTCGGGCGCGAGTTCGAACACCGGCGACATGCGCGCGACCATGAAAACGCCGGCGGTCACCATCGTCGCGGCATGGATCAGCGCCGAGACCGGCGTCGGGCCCTCCATCGCGTCGGGCAGCCAGGTGTGCAGCAGGAACTGCGCGCTCTTGCCCATCGCGCCCATGAACAGCAGCAGTGAAATCGTCGTCAGAATATCGACGTCATAACCGGCGAACGAGAATGTCTTGCCGACCGCAGTCGGAGCCGCCGCGAAAATAGCGTCGAGGCTCACCGACTTGAACACGAAGAACAGCGCAAATATGCCGAGCGCGAAACCGAAATCGCCGACGCGGTTGACGACGAACGCCTTGATCGCCGCCGCGTTGGCCTCGGGCTTTTTGTACCAGAACCCGATCAGCAGATAGCTCGCGAGCCCGACGCCCTCCCAGCCAAAAAACATCTGCAGCAGGTTGTCGGCCGTCACCAGCATCAGCATGGCGAACGTGAACAGCGACAAAAAAGCGAAGAAGCGCGGCCGCGAATCGTCCTCTTGCATGTAGCCGATCGAATAGAGGTGCACGAGGCTCGACACCGTCGTCACGACGACGAGCATCACGCCGGTCAGCGTGTCGATGCGCAGCGACCACGACGTGTCGAGTTCTCCCGACGTGATCCAGCGCATCAGTTGCACTTTATGCGTCTCGTGCTCGAACCCGGTCTGCACGAACGCGACCCAGGACAGCACGGCTGAGATCATCAGCAGCGCCGTCGTGAGGATCTCGCTTGGGCGTTCGCCGATCACGCGGCCGAACAGGCCAGCCACGAGCGCGCCGACGAGGGGCAGGAAGACGATGGCGATGTAGATCATGAATTTATCCCGTCATCCTCGAGTGCGTGAGCCTCGGCGATCGCGCTCGGGGATCCAGCGCAAGACTCGTCGTAGACGCAGTATTTCGTGCCTTCGGCAATTTTGACGCTGGATCCCCGGCCTGCGACGCGCCGAGGAGGCGCGCTTGGCCGAGGATGACGATGTGAAAGCAACTCCCTCACTTTCACCCTTTCATCATATTGATGTCATCGACCGCGATCGAGCCGCGATTGCGATAGTAGACGACGATGATTGCGAGGCCGATGGCGGCTTCGGCGGCGGCGACCGTCAGCACGAACAGCGCGAACACCTGGCCAACGAGGTCATTGTTGAAATGCGAGAACGCGACGAGGTTGATATTGACCGCGAGTAACATCAGCTCAATCGACATTAGAATCACGATGACGTTCTTGCGGTTGAGAAAGATGCCGAAGATGCCGAGCGTAAACAGGCACGCCGCGACCGTCAGGTAATGGCCGATGGTGATGGTCATTGCGCTTGCTCCGTTGCGGGGGCGGAGGGCCTCGATGTTTGCGAAGTCCCCATAACACTCATGACCCACGACGCGATCAGACTGAGTGCCATCACGATTAAGATACCGCCGATGACCCAGTCGCGCGACGTGCGTGGTCCTTGCGGGCCTGGATCGGGTCCGGTCCACGACGGCTTACCGGCACGCTTGGCAGCTTTCGCCTTTTCAGCGGCGCGGCGGCGCGCCTCATCGAGCGAAGCGATGCGCGGATCGTCATGGCCGTTACCCTGGCTCATTCTGCTGGCTCCGGGGTTTTGATCTTTGCAGCGGCTGGGATGTCGTAGCCGCCGCTTGGCACCTTGATGATTTCGAGCGCCGTTGCGGGACTGCGTGCCACTTGCTCAGAAACGTTTTGGCGTTTGACGCCTTCGCGATGGCGCAGCGTTAGCACGATCGCGCCGATCATCGCGGTCAGCAAAATCATGCCCGCGCCTTGAAAGAAGTAGACGTACTTCGTGTAGAGGAGCTGGCCCAATGCTTCGGTGTTGGTCATGCCGGCTGGCATCGCTGCGGCGGCCACGCGGGCAGGTGCCACCGTCAAGCCGCGGAAGGCAAACAGCGCGACGAGTTCGGCCAGTACGACGCCGCCAACGAGCGCGCCGATCGGAGCGTTCTTGATGAAGCCTGCGCGTAGCTCGGCAAAATCAACGTCGAGCATCATGACGACGAACAGGAACAGCACGGCCACCGCGCCGACATAGACGACGACCAACAGCATCGCCAGAAATTCGGCATTCAGCAGCACGAACAGTCCCGCTGCGTTGAAGAACGTCAGGATCAAAAATAGTACGGCGTGGACGGGATTTTTGGCGAGGATCACCATCGCGCCGGCCGCGACGGCCAGCGCGCTGAACAGATAAAAGAAAAATGCTACCGCCATATCTGTTGTCCGTTTCTCAAAATTCCCTCTCCTCGTCCCCTTACGGGGAGAGGGAGTTCGTCACCGGTACTTCGCGTCGAGTGCGAGGTTCTTTGCGATCTCGCGTTCCCAGCGGTCGCCGTTGGCGAGCAGCCTGTCCTTGTCGTAGAAAAGTTCTTCGCGCGTCTCGGTTGCGAATTCGAAATTCGGTCCTTCGACGATCGCATCGACGGGGCAGGCTTCCTGGCATAGCCCGCAATAGATGCACTTGGTCATGTCGATGTCGTAACGTGTCGTCCGCCTGGTGCCGTCGTTGCGGCGCGGGCCGGCTTCGATGGTGATTGCTTGCGCTGGACAAATTGCTTCGCACAGCTTGCAGGCGATGCAGCGCTCTTCGCCGTTGGGATAGCGGCGCAGCGCGTGCTCGCCACGGAAGCGCGGCGACAGCGGCCCTTTCTCATAGGGATAATTCAGCGTCTTTTTGGGCGCGAAGAAGTAGCGCATCGTCAAAAAGAACGCCGACACGAACTCGGTCAGAAACAGCGATTTGACGCCGCGAGCGATGTTCAAGGTGCCTCCCTTCATGGGGCGAGCCCTCCAAAATGCAGCACGCTCGCGGTGACGACGACCATGATCAGCGACAGCGGCAGGAAAACTTTCCAGCCCAAGCGCATCAGTT
>JANOCZ010000339.1:0-9444 GCA_031412455.1 Hyphomicrobium sp.
GAACTCCATGCGCTCGCGACGGCATCACCCAGCCAACTTGGCACCTGCCACGGCCGTGCAGACGTCATGCCGAAATACGCCGACGCAGCGAGAGCGGCGATCGTCGAGCAAAACACGCCACGCCGCCACGCCCGGCTGAACCCGCGCTGCAGCGGTGCACCAACCCGCTCGCCGGAGACGAGGCCGGCAGCGAACGCCGCGAAGTCATCACGCCGATATTGGTCTGCGTTAACTTGAGAATTGAGTTCTTCGGGACGCATCTCGTCGAGATACCAAGCGGACGTGCTCATGGCTGAACCCCCTGATGCCGATCAAGCGATCGGCGTGTCATCCAGATTTTCAGTCCCGCTGTTGCATATGCGCCAAAAACTTCGGGCAAAAAAATGGCGGAGACAAGCGCAAACGTGCGCGTCGGCCCAACCGTAATTAGGTCATCGATGATGATAAGTCGGAAATAGGCGCGGCTGGGACTATTCGCTGACGCCCTGTGCGACGACGTCGCGCATCTTCACGGCGCGCTGGTTCAGCGTGAACGGCTTGGCGATGAAATTGATGTCGGCATCTAAGCGCCCACACCGAGATGGGAACCCAACCCTGGGCAAAATAAAACGCCCCGGACTGCTCCAGGGCGTTCTCAATCATAAGACTAAACCAAAGCTACCCGCGCAGTCGCGTGCGCACGATGCGCGGGAACTCTTCTTCCTCGGGGGGAGCGCCATAGCTGCCCTGATTGCGTTGCTCTGCGATGTGCTGGCGGCCCTCTTCAAGACTCCACCAGCGCTCGCCAACAGGCTGACCGCCAGCCGGCTGAGCCGTTGGCGCCGGCATGACTGGCGTCTGCTGTTCAGGCGCGCGCGCATAAGCGGGCCGTGTCTGCACCGGCTGCGCTGAGAACCACGCCTCGACAAGATCAAGCTCATCGACGGACAAGCTCAAGCCTTGGCTGCGGCAGCGCGCGACGACAAAATTGCGGAACCGGCTCGCAAACAAATTGGCCGATGCGCCTTGCTCGAACCACGGGTCGCTTTCACTGACGACATCGAGAATGAATCGCAGGTCGTCGCGCTTGAGATCAAGACCATACTCCCGCGCCCGCTGGGTAACGCTGACGAGCGTCTGCGCACCTTGCAAACCATTGCTGGTGATTTCCTGCGACATGACTTCGAACAGTACGCGATATTCGGCTGGCGCCAGGGCCGGCGCCTGACACGCGTCATGAATCCGCGAGATTGACTGCTGGATCTGCGTCGCTTGCTCAGCGTTGCGCGGCGCAGCTTCGACGGCCGGGACCTGATGCTGTGCCTGATGCTGTACCTGTTGCTGAGGCGCGCGTGGCTGAACCGGAGCCGGCATCTGTATTTGCGTCTGCCGTATCGGTTGCTGAACGCTCTCCCGCCGCGGCTCGGCAGCCGGCATATGCGGCGCCGGTATTTCGCTGCGATTGAGCGGAGCCGTCGCCATCGCTGGCGGTTGCTCAGGCCCACGCCGGGCAGAGGCCGCGACCGGCGGTAGTGGCTCGGCAAGCGGGCTCACCGGCGCGGATCGGAATGTGCGCGGAACAGCCTCGCGCGAGGTCACTGGTGCGGTCTGATATACCGGCTCGCTGCGCGCGTCCGCGACCTGCAACGGAGCGCCTTGCCCGCCGAGCAATCCCGTCGCTGTGATGTGGCGATTGCCGTCAAATACGGTGTAGGGCGCCGTGTCGCTCAAATGCAAATCGTCAGGAAGATCGGCGAGCAGCAGATCGCGGAATGATCCAAAGCCGCCCCAGTTCGTGCCGATTGTCTTCTCGCGACCGACGAGGCGCACGGCACGGTCGGCGAGTGTCTCCAGAGGCACCGCCTGCGGTGCCGAGCGCACGAATCCGACAACTTCGGCGACGATCGACTTGCGCGCCGCTTCGATTTCGGCAGCGGTCAATTGCGCCGGCGCTGGAGCTGCGATTTCGCGCATCTGCGTGTCGACATTGACGGCGCGTGAGTTGAGCAGCATGGTAATAAGCGCGGACTCGCGCACTTCGCCGTCGCTGATTGCGGTGTAAGGCTGCGCCGTGTTGTCGTTGGCGAACACCACGGTCCGCCGCGCGTGCGCCCGCAAGCGGTGCAATAACGGCGTGAAATCCGCATCCCCAGACAGGATGATGAACTCGTCGAAGAACGTGTCATGACCGATGATGTCGCGAATATCCATGACGATGCGAATATCGGCGGAATTCTTGAGCTGTGCGGTCAACGGCGGGCAATCGATAACCTCGAAGCCCGAGCGCAGAAAGTGGTGCCGCACGAACGGAAACGAATTCATGTCGGTCGAGTTATCGTGCGCATTCCGCCGCGGCACCGGATTGCCATAGCACCGGTTCATCGCGATCCGCCGCTCGGCCGGAGGCTGAAACGTCGACGTCGGTGTGATCAACTCACCCGACATCAGACCTTGCAGCCAAGCGGCGCTGTCCTTCGCGAACCTTTTCGCAGCGTCGTCGTTTTTCCGCTTTAATGACAAATAGATGTTGTCGTAATCGACAAACACCGTCGACAAGATTGGTCCTGCGGACTCGCGCTTCATTTGACGGCAACCCCCGAAAGCCGGATACGTGATTCGGCCCCACTCTTTATGAGTCGCCATGCCTCAGCAAGGCTCGCCAGGCCGAACCGGCTCGCGACCCTGTTGATGATTGAATTATTTGAGAGTTTGAAGACTTCCGCGCCACGCTAACCGGCCCAAGCTGGCGGTGGATAATGGCCGGTCATTCGCCCATCGCCGCTTTGCTGTGTCCAAATCGGCACGCCGCTGCCGCCGCAGAGTCAAGCGCGGTTCTTCATATCCCTGAGCCGCGCGAACACCTCGACGTCCGAGGCATGTTCAAGGCCAAGCTTGGAGCGAATTTCTTTTGAACCTGCGCGCAGGAATGGATTGGTCGCCTTTTCGAGCCCAATCGTCGTGGGCAAAGTCGGACGGCCGCTGGCCCGCAGAGCTTCAATTTCCCGAACGCGCGTGACGAGATCACTGTTTCCCGGCTCTACCCCCAACGCGAACCGCGCGTTGGCCAGTGTGTATTCATGCCCACAATAAACGCTCGTGTCGTCTGGCAACGCGGCGAGTTTCGCGAGTGACCCATACATCTTCGTCGCGTCGCCTTCGAAAATCCGCCCGCAGCCAAGCGCAAACAGCGTATCGCCAGTGAATACGGTGCTGATTGCCGGGATGTAATAACTGACATGCCCCGATGTGTGCCCGGGGGTCGCGAGCACGCGAACCTCGGTCCCCGCGAACGAGAGCGCCTGTCCCTCACCGGTCGTGCGATCTAAATGGGCAATACGGTCCGCCTCATCGTCCGGCCCTGTGATCGCGCAGCCATATAGGGTCTTCAGCTCGCGGCACCCGCCGGTGTGATCGCCATGATGATGCGTGATGAAAATATCGCTGAGCCGCCAGCCAAGTTCATCGAGCGCCGCAGCGATCGTCGCGGCTTGCGGAGCGTCGATGGCGAGGGTCGCGGCGGTTTGCTCATCGTGCAGCAGCACGCAGAAATTATCTGCAAGGCACGAGATTTGAACGATTTTTAGCGCAGGCATCTAGGCATACTCGATTGACCTAGGCCTCGTGTCAAACGCAAATCCAGCACGTGCAGGTTGTCCTGGTCGATTTCGACGGCGGCTGTCCTGAGTCCTCCAGCTGTTAGAGCGGCGAGGTATTACTGTCTGATACATCTAAGTCTTTCGCCGGAATGTTTGGTGACACATCCTTGGAATTTACTAACCATTAATTGTTTTTGGACGGTATTCTGGGGGTAGGTGTCCACTCTGATTCGCTGCGAAGTTGTCTTTTGGACATCGATATTATAAACGGCCGAGGTCACCTCGCTGAACGTCGTCCATTGGACGATGCGTGCGCCTACTGACTTGTGTTGTGTTCCTAGCGTTGAGTCCGACCGATTAACTCAAGGCCGTCGCAACATGTGCTTTCTGCGCAAGCTTCCCGTATTCTTCGTGACCGTGACAGCGGTGCTGGGTGGCTGCGCCGTCTATCCCCAACCGCTGACTGAGCAGGAACTCTCGGCGGCCTCCGCAAATCACACAGCCCTGGTCACGGCCGACCAAGAGCCCGTCGCCGGCTCGATCTCGCTTTACGATGCGATGGCGCGTGCCCTGAAATATAATCTCGATCATCGCGTCGAAGAAGCCGAAGCTGCGGTTCGCGTCGCCGAACTCGACCTGTCGCACTACAGTTTGCTCCCCAACATGGTCGCCAATAGCGGTTATGCAGGTCGCGGCAACGACAACGCCTCCTCGAGCTTCAACCTCGCCAAGGCGACCAATAATTTCGAAGCCTCGACGAGCCAGGACCGCGAAATCGATTCCGCCGACATCGGCTTCAGCTGGAACGTGCTTGACTTCGGCCTCTCCTACGTCCGCGCCCGCCAGAGCGCTGACAAGATCCTGATCCAGGAAGAAACACGCCGCAAAGTCATCCAGCGCGTCGTCGAAGACGTCCGCTCCGCCTATTGGCGTGCAGTCAGCGCCGAACGGCTGTTGGAAAAGCTATCGTCGCTCGAAGGTGAAACAAAAGTTGCCTTGGCCGAAACGCGCAAGCTTTACGACGAACGCCAGACGTCGCCGATCACGGCTCTGACCTATGAGCGCGAGCTGATCGAGATCAAACAAAAGATCGGCGAAATCCAGCGCGATCTGAATACCTCCAAGGCCCAACTCGCGGCCCTCATGAACCTGCGTCCAGGCACACCGTTCAGCCTGGCGCGTGAGAGCCGTAAGGAAGGCTCACTGACCTTGAAGGCTGGCCTCGACGAGATGATCGAGACCGCGATCTACAACCGGCCGGAACTGCGCGAAGTTGAATACCGCAAACGCATCAACGTGCGCGAAGCCGATGCCGCGCTGCTCGAAATGCTGCCCGGCATCCAGGCCTACGCTGGCTCCAACTACGACAGCAATAGTTTCCTGCTGCATAGTGATTGGATGAACTGGGGCGCAAAGGCTAGCTGGAACCTGCTCAAGGTTTTCTCCTACCAGGCCCGCCAAGACATCATCGACCTGCAAGAGGACATGCTCCACCAGCGCTCGCTCGCGTTGACGATGGCCGTCATGACCCAGGTCCACGTCTCGCGCATTCGCTTCATCCACGCCAATAAAGAACTTCACACGGCCGCTGAATACCGCGACGTCCAACGCCGTCTGCTCGATCAAATGCGCGCTGAAGCGGCCGCCGATCGCATCAGCAAGCAGACGCTGATCCGCGAGCAGATGAACACCCTCGTCGCGGAGGCGAAATACGACATCGCTTACGCCCAACTGCAAAACGCCTACGCCAATCTATTCTCGTCCATGGGGCTTGATCCCTACAGCTGGGAAATTGATCGCAGCCGCGGGCTAGGTGAGATGTCGGCATCCTTGAAGCAACTTTGGTTTGAGCGCGGCGACCTTAACGCCGGCTGGTCAAAACGCCTCGCATCCGCGCATTAGCAGAGACCACGGCCTAAAGCGTCAAGTTCGCCACCTTTCCTGCAAGCGTGAGGCCCCGTTAACTGGGCGGTAACAGAGAATCCCCGACACCTGCTCTGACGGCGTTGCGTACCAACCTGCGGCCGGAGCTTTAATGCGCACGCTATCAACAGTCCTCGCATCACTGACCCTCGCCCTCGCGGCGATAGCCGGTGTCTGCGCGCCGGCGTTAGCTGAGGATGTCACGCCGCCGGTCGCCGAGGACGATGTTCCAGTCCGCGGTGTTATTCGCGCCCTCGATCAGGCCGCGCTCTCGACCGACCTTCAAGCCCGCGTCACGAAGCTGGTGTTCCGCGAAGGCGAAGCGTTCAAAAAAGGCGACTTGCTGATCGCCTTCGATTGCGAGCGCTACAAGGCGGAGGCCCAGTCCGCCGACGCCGTGTATCGCGAGATGCGCTTCACCTTGGAAAGCAATCAGCAGTTGGAGAAATTTCGCGCCGTCGGCAAGAACGATGTCGATATCTCGCGCGCCCGTGTCGACAAGGCTGATGCCGAAGCCCGTTCGCTGAAAAGCCGGTTGCAGCATTGCGACGTCTTTGCTCCGTACGATGGCCGGGTCGCCGAACTGTCTGTCAACGAACACGAGCAGCCGCAGCTGAACAAACCGTACATGACGATCGTCGGTCAAAGCCGCCTTCAGATTGAAGTGATCGTGCCGTCGCATTGGCTAAGCTGGCTTAAGCCTGGCACCGCACTCGCCTTTCAGATCGACGAAACGCGGCGCGATTATTCAGCCCGCGTTGTCCGTTTGGGTGCCGCTGTTGATGCCGTCAGCCAGATGGTGAAGGTGATTGCGGTGTTTGACGCGGCCGTCGCCGACGTGTTGCCCGGCATGAGCGGCGCCGCGCAATTCATTCGTCCGAATGGATGAGCGCAACATAGCATCGCGTCCAACCACTCCTCCGCAAAACATCGATCTCCGGTCGATGACGCAAGCTACCTCCCAGCCCAATCCCACGGCCCAATCCGCCACGGCCCAATCAGCCAAGCCTCAACCGGCAAGCCAGACGGCAGCGCTGCTGGCTCTGCTCAAGGTCGAGGCTGACGCGCGCGACGCCGCCAGCAGCCGCGACCTCGTTCTGATCATGGCCAATGAAACGCGCAAGCTCACGCGCGCTCGCCAGATCTTCGTCATGATGCCGGGCCACTCGGGCGCGCTCGAAGTTCGCGGCGTGACCAGTCTGCCAGCCGTCGATCGCAGCGCGCCGCTGATTATATTCATCGAGCAGTTGGTAGCGACGGCCGCCAAAGCTGGGAAATTGTCGGCGCTGCACATTCTGGAAATGCCCGAACGCGGCGCCGACAGCAGCGCTGATACCTATCCGTTTCGCGCCTTGGTCTGGCTGCCGCTGCAGCACGGATCAGGTGCAGCTCGGGGTGGCATGCTGCTCGCGCGCGAAGATGTCTGGGCTGAGCAGGACCTCATCGTCGCGCAACGATTGTCTGGAACCTACGCCCATGCCTTGCAGTCTCTCGAGGGCCCGCCGCGAAATTATACGCGCCACCTGAAAAAATTCTCCGTCCTGCATGCGGCGGCCGCAGGTGTGCTGCTCGCAGCCCTGATTTGGATCGAAGTACCGTTGTCAGCGCTGGCGCCCGTCGAGATTATCGCCCGCGATCCGTTCGTGGTTGCAGCCCCGATCGAAGGCGTAATCGAGCACGTAGCCGTTGAACCCAGTCAGCAGGTCAAGAAGGGCGATTTGCTGGTCAAACTAGCCGACACAACCCTCAAGAATCGCTTCGAAGTCGCGCTGCGTGAAGCTCAAGTAGCAGAGGCGCGCCTGAAGCAAAGCAACCAAGTCGCCTTCACCGATCCCCGTGGCATGCATGAGATCGGCATTGCGCGCGCCGAACTCGCCTTGAAATTGGCCGAGCGCGAGTTCGCCTCCGACCTGCTCGCCAAAACGCAAATTCGCGCCGAGCGTGATGGCATCGCCATGTACTCCGACAAGCGCGATCTGATCGGCCGGCCGGTCGCGGTCGGCGAACGCATGCTAGAAGTCGCTGATGCGTCGATGCTTGAAGCACGCATCGACCTGCCGGTGTCGGACGCGATCGCCTTGACGGCCGGCGCGCACGTCAAATTATTTCTCGACAGCGATCCGCTGCGGCCGTGGTCGGCATCGGTTCGTCGCGCCGATTACAAGGCCAAAATCGGCGAAAACGACATAGTGTCGTTCCGCGTGATCTCTGACTTAAAGGCCGAGAGCGGCCGCGCGCTCCCCCGTCTCGGCGTCCGCGGAACAGCTCAAGTCTCAGGCAACAAAGTTCCGCTCGCGCTCTACCTGTTCCGCCGCCCCGTCACCGCGCTGCGCCAATGGCTCGGCCGCTGACATGGATCCCGCCCGGCAACCAAAGAGTGATCAGCCCCCATCACCACAGTTGCCGGCGTTGCGCCAGGAGTTGCGGGTTGAACGCGGGCTCGATGCGGAGAATGGCGCCGCCACGTGGCTGATCGTCGATTCAGCCCAGCACCGCTACATCCAGATCAACGAGCAGGCCTATCATCTGCTGTCGCGCTGGCAGGAAGGGATGACCCATGCCGAACTCTGCGCTCGCGTTGCACGCGACTTCGGTGACGAGATCGGTCTGGCCGACTTGGATGCCTTGGTGGGCTTTGTCGCGAGCAACAACCTGACAGTTGAGCCAATGACCGGTGACTGGCGTCATTACGCCGGCATCGCTGATCGAAGCCGGCACGGCTGGCTGATGTGGCTGATCCACAATTATCTGTTCATTAAGCTTCCGCTCGTGCGTCCCGAACCTTGGCTGAAGCGCATGTTGCCCGTCGTTGCGCCACTCTACACCCGCGCGTGCGCATCGATCATCGTCACCATCGGCATCGTCGGCATCTACCTCGTTTCGCGCCAGTGGGACGCTTTTTCGACGACCTTCCAACATTTTTTCAGCTGGCAAGGTATTGCGACCTACGCCGCCGGATTGATCTTGATCAAAAGCGCCCATGAGCTCGGCCATGCCTTCACCGCCGCCCGCCTCGGGTGCCGTGTGCCGAGCATGGGCGTCTGCTTCCTCGTCATGTTCCCGGTCCTCTATACCGATGTCACGGACGCCTGGCGGCTGCGGCAACGGCGTGATCGCCTGATGATCGGCGGGGCAGGTGTCGCTGTCGAACTTTCCATCGCGTGCCTCGCGACGTTTCTTTGGGCGTTTCTGCCCGAAGGCCCGATGAAAAGCCTCGCCTTCTCTCTGGCGACGGTGGGCTGGATACTGAGCCTCGCAATCAATCTCAACCCGCTGATGCGCTTCGACGGCTATTATTTGTTCGCTGACGCGCTGGGTATCGACAATCTGCAAGCCCGGGCCTTCGCTTTTGGCCAATGGCGGATGCGCGAGTTTCTTTTTGGACTGAGGCGCCCCGCCCCCGAGCAGCTCTCACCTCGAATGGCGCTGACGCTCACCATTTACGCTTGGCTAACCTGGCTTTACCGTTTCATTGTCTTCACGGGTATCGCCATCCTCGTCTATCACATGGCGTTCAAGCTGTTGGGAATTGCCCTATTCCTCGTCGAGATCATTTATTTTATCATTCGGCCGATAGCGAACGAGATCAGCAATTGGCGAGCCGACGCCGCCTCCATTCGCGGAACCCGCCGGAGCCGCCTGACGCTGGCCACTGCGAGCGCTGCGCTGTTGGCGGTTATCGTGCCGTGGTCGACCAGCATTCAAATTCCAGCCGTGGTGGAAGCTTCAGCTTTAGCCCGGGTCTACCCGCAGCGCGGCGGTGTCGTTCAACGGGTGCACGTAAAACCTGGCGACACGGTGAGCGCGGGCGATCCGCTCGTCACCCTGTCCTCCCCTGAAACGGAGCACCGCAGAGCCCTGACGAGAGGCAAGTTAGCGCTCGTACAGATGCGTCTCGCGCGTCGCTCGAGCGATACCGAAGACCGCGCCAAAAGCCTGGTTATGC
>JANOCZ010000340.1:0-10925 GCA_031412455.1 Hyphomicrobium sp.
ACGCGCACGAGCGCCGCGACGTCAGCTTCGATCCCCCGCGCGCTGAATGCCGACACGACCGCGTCGCGCTTCCAAGCCGCGTACGTTGCGGGCGCCATGTGCTGGACCGCGCAACCGCCGCACTGAGTGAAATGCCGGCAGACCGGCGCGACGCGCTCCCCGCTGGCTGCGATCACGCGCTCCAAACGTCCGCGATCGCTCGTGCCCTCAAACGAAGCGCTGACGCGTTCACCACTCAACGTAAACGGCACATAAAGCGGACCGTGCTCGCCTTCAGTGACGCCATCACCCTGCGCTCCAACGCGCGCGATGAGCATCTCGCGAACGACGGCAGGCGATGATTGATCGGGGCTAATCACGAAGCGCGTAGCGTCCCGCGCCATGAGCAAACAGCAACAGCAAGCCGCCGGCAATCGCGAGGTTCTTCATGAACATGATCATCTGCATCTGATCGGCGAAATTCGTGTGAAAGACTACGGCCGCAACGAGCGTGAAGCCGGCGAGCAGCAACGCCGCCCAGCGCGCGCCAAATCCAATGAGTACCGCAAGCCCGCCAAGCAGTTCGACGGCAATGACCGCCGGCAGCAGCACGCCGGGCACGCCAAATTGTTCCATATAACCCACTGTGCCTTCATAGCCGGAAATTTTCCCGACGCCCGACATGACGAAAATCGCCGACAGAAGAATGCGCCCAAGCAGTGCCGATGCGTCGTTCATGTCAATCTCCTGCTCAGATACGCGGCTGTCTACGCACGACCGCCGCCCAACCCGCCGCCGCCCAATTCACCTATCAGCTTTTCGCGACCCAGCGCCTTGAATACCGTCTCGACGATGCCCGAGGCCGCGAGCCCGGCATTTTCATACATGACCTCAGGCTTCCCATGTTCGATGAAAACGTCCGGCAGCACCTTGGCGCGCACCTTTAAGCCGCGATCGAGTAGACCTTCATCGGCTAAGAAATGCAGCACGAAACTTCCAAAGCCGCCAATCGAACCTTCTTCTATTGTGATCAGCACTTCATGATTGAGCGCCAACTGCCGGATGAGGTCATGGTCCAGCGGCTTGGCGAAACGCGCGTCGGCAACCGTCGTCGGCAAACCGAATCCGGCCAGTTGCTCCGCCGCCAACAGACACTCGCCAAGGCGCGTGCCAAGCGACAGCAACGCCACCTTCGAACCCTGACGCAAAATGCGCCCGCGGCCAATTTCGAGAGCAATACCCTCTAGCGGCAACTCGATGCCGACGCCTTCGCCGCGTGGATACCGCAGCGCGCTTGGTCGGTCGTCGATCGCCGCTTGCGTCGCTACCATGTGCACGAGTTCAGCCTCGTTCGCCGCCGCCATGATCACGAAATTCGGCAAGCAACCAAGATAGGCCACATCGAACGACCCGGCATGCGTTGGCCCGTCTGCGCCAACAAGCCCCGCCCGATCGAGCGCAAACCTGACCGGCAGTTTTTGAATCGCGACGTCGTGCACGACCTGATCATAAGCGCGCTGCAGAAACGTCGAGTAAATGGCCGCAAACGGTTTGTAACCCTCGGTCGCAAGCCCCGCGGCAAACGTCACCGCATGTTGCTCGGCGATGCCAACGTCGAACATCCGCTCTGGAAATCTCTTTCCAAATAAATCGAGCCCGGTACCGTCCGGCATCGCCGCCGTGACGGCCACGACCTTCGCATCTTTCTCCGCTTCACGGATCAGACTGTCGGCGAAGACCCGCGTATACGTCGGCGCGTTGGGTTTCGGCTTGACCTGCGCGCCGGTGATGATGTTGAACTTGTTGACGCCGTGATACTTGTCGTCGGACGCTTCAGCGGGGCCGTAACCTTTGCCCTTCTTCGTAACCACGTGCACGAGGATGGGGCCCTGCTTCGCATCGCGAACATTTTTTAAGACCGGCAACAGCTGATTGAAATCGTGCCCGTCGATCGGACCGACATAATAGAACCCGAGCTCTTCGAACCACTGCCCGCCCTGCCACAGATGGCGCGTGTACTCTTCCATCCGCGCCGCGCGCCGTTCCCACTTTTTGGGCAGCATTTTTGCGAGCTGCTTGGCGTAATCGCGCAAATGCAGATACGTGCCGCTCGACGTCGCGCGCGCCAGGTACGCCGATAGCGCGCCGGTCGGTGGTGCGATCGACATATCGTTGTCGTTCAAAATGACGATTAAGCGTTCGTCGTGCGCGCCGGCGTTGTTGATTGCCTCATAGGCCATCCCGGCACTCATCGCGCCATCGCCGATGACCGCGATGACGTTGTTGTCGCCACCGTTCAAATTGCGGGCAACCGCCATCCCGAGTGCCGCCGAGATCGACGTCGACGAATGCGCTGCACCAAATGGATCGTACTCGCTCTCGTCGCGCTTCGTAAAACCCGATAGCCCGCCCGGCTGCCGCAAGGTGCGAATGCGGTCGCGCCGCCCCGTTATGATTTTGTGCGGATAGGCCTGATGCCCGACATCCCAGATCAGCCGGTCGCGCGGCGTATCGAACACCCAATGCAGCGCCGTCGTCAGTTCGACAACACCGAGACCTGCGCCCAGATGCCCGCCAGTGACGGACACGGCATCGATCATTTCCTGCCGAAGCTCGGCTGCGAATTGAACGAGATCCGCCTCCGCAAGCTTACGCAAATCGGCCGGCACAGTGACCGTATCCAGAAGCGGCGTCTTACTCACGGAGCGAACCCTCTGAGAAAACCATTCAAAGCCAGTATCTTAATGAAGCCAGTTTCTTAGTGATGGCAGTGTCTTCGTTATGTCATACTGGACCGCCCCCGCAAGCGGCCAATGTTCGCATCTGGGCTGCCCGAACGGTGTGCGAAGACGCGCTGTAGCGTCATTTTTCGGCGTCAAACGGCTCCGTGCCTTTTGGACGCCCATCAGGCCCAAACGTCAGCCGCTCGACCTTCGCCTCGGCCTGCCGAAGCAGCTGATCGCAATGATTGCGCAACGCCTCGCCGCGCTCGTAGATGGAGATGCTCTCCTCGAGTTCGACATCGCCGCGCTCCAGCCGGCCGACGATCGTCTCGAGTTCCTTCAGCGCCCGCTCGAAGCTCATGTCCCGGATTTCGGCCGCCGGCGGACTGGATGGTTTTGTCGTCGTCATAAATTGGCTTTCTGCATCGCGACGGATCAAGAGAACTACGCCGCCCGCTCCATCAGGGTTTTGACGTGCACCGCTACCGATTGAGCGAGCCCCGTCAAGTTGTAACCGCCTTCCAGCATCGAAATAACCCGGCCTCGCGCATGGCGCCGCGCAACTTCACACAGCTCGTTCGTCGCCCAGGCGAAATCCGCCTCGACCAGTTGTAACCCACCGAGCGGATCATCTTTGTGCGCGTCGAACCCGGCTGAAATGAGCACAAGATCGGGTGCGAAATTCGCAAGCGGCGTCAATATCCGCTCGCGGAATGCGGTCTCGAAGGTCCGCCGTCCATCGCCCTCGCGCAACGGCGCGTTGAAAATATTCCCAACGCCAGTTTCCTTGATGGCGCCCGTTCCTGGATAGAGCGGCATCTGATGCGTCGATCCATAAAAGAGATTCTTGTCCGACCAGAAAATCTCCTGCGTCCCGTTGCCGTGATGCACGTCGAAATCAACGACCGCCACGCGCTCGGCGCCATGCTTACTCCGCGCATAATGCGCTGCGATCGCGACGTTGTTGAATAGACAAAACCCCATGGCCTTATCGCTCTCGGCGTGGTGTCCGGGCGGGCGCACTTGGCAAAAGACGTTGGCCGCCCCGCCCGACATGACGAGATCGACGGCATCGAGCCCCGCACCGACCCCGCGCCGCGCCGCTTCCCAGGTGCCCGGAGACACGGCCGTGTCCCCGTCGATATAGGTCAAACCCTGATGCCGGTCGCCCGCCACCCGGCGCATGTGTGTCAGATGCGCCGCGGTGTGTGCTTTGACGATAAATTCGTCATCATCGCTTCTGAGCGGCGCTTCGCGGCGAATGAGATCTTTGAACGCCTCGGCCTCGAGCGCCTTGTCGATCACGACCATTCGCTGGGGGCGCTCGGGATGATGCTCGCCCGTATCGTGCCGCACGAAACTTAGATGCGAAATGAGAGCCGTCGTCATGATCAACCTGCTCTCTAAGACGCGAGTTCCGAAACCCGTGCTATCTTCACGCCCGCCGGTGGTTTGCTGTCGGCTGGCACGAAGAAATCGGGCGCCAGCGGCATCGATGCATCGACCCGGTACGCTTCAAAATCGCGGATACCACCGACATCGTGCAAAAACGTATCGTCGATCAGGAATTTGCCCGTAAACGCCTTCGCATCCTGCGCAAAAATGAGATGCGCCGCGTCCGCCAGAATATCCGCACTCCGGCTCATCCGCATGAGCTTGTCGCCGCCCAGCACATTGCGGATCGCAGCCGTGGCGATTGTCGTGCGTGGCCACAACGCGTTGACCGCGATGCCATCGCGCTTCAATTCCTCAGCCATACCCAGCACGCACAAACTCATGCCGTATTTCGCGATCGAATAGGCCACGTGCCCGCCGAACCATTTGGGGTGCAAGTCGAGCGGAGGCGACATCATGAGGATGTGCGGATTGCTGGCGCGGCGCAGATGCGGCAGGCAGACTTTCGAAACCAGAAACGTGCCGCGCGTATTGATCCCCATCATCAGATCAAACCGCTTCATGTCAGTCGCATCCGTATTCGTCAGCGAAATCGCACTCGCGTTGTTGATGCAGATATCGATGCCGCCGAACGTAGCCACGGTGAGTTCTACCGCGCGGTTCACCTGCTCTTCGTCGCGAATATCGCACACGATCGGCAACGCCTCGCCGCCCGCTTTTCTGATTTCCTCAGCGGCGGTGTGGATCGTCCCTTCGAGTTTGGGATGCGGCTCGGCGGTCTTGGCGGCAATCGCCACTCGGGCGCCATCCCGCGCCGCGCGTTTAGCGATCGCGAGACCGATACCTCGGCTGCCGCCGGTGATGAAGAGCGTCTTGTCTTTGAGCGAAGCCATAGCGAATGTCCTGTACGAGAGAGGATAGTTTAAATCCGGGCTTATGACGCCGTCTAGCCCAGACGCAGTCCGCTACGGCCTTTCCGGTGAAAACCGCGGCGCACGTTTTTCCAGAAACGCTTGAAAAGCTTCCCGCGCTTCGGGCGACTTCAAACGCTGTTCGAAAGCAATAGCCTCCTCGTTCACACACGCCGAAATTTCTTCGGTCTTGCCGCGCAACAGCCGCCGCGCAATGGCCAGTGCCTCGGGCGGCTTCGACGCTAACCGGCGCGCTGCGCCAAGAGCCGTCGCCTCGAGATCGCCAGCTGCAACGAGGGCATTGACGAAGCCCGCCTCCCGCGCGCGCTCGGCAGAGAACCGCTCGCCGAGCACCAGCATCTCAAACGCGCGCTGATATCCCATACCGCGCGGCATTAGCAGGCTCGACCCGGCCTCCGGCACAAGACCCAGATCGAGGAACGGCGTGGCGAACGTCGCATCCGGCGTCGCGTAGACGAGATCGCAGTGAAACAACAGCGTCGTACCGATGCCGATCGCCAGTCCCTCGACCGCCGCGATCACCGGCTTTTTGATCAGCGGCAACAAGCGTATGAAGCGCAGCACGTGCGCGACGCCGTCACGGCTTGTCGAGGCTGCGAGGAAATCGCCGATATCGTTGCCGGACGTGAATTGCCCGCCCGAGCCTAACAGCACGTGCGCGGCGACATCGCGGTCCTCGTCCCCCGTCTCGATCGCATCGCACAACGCGCCATACATCTCCCGGGTCAGCGCGTTTTTCTTTTCCGGACGCGTCATCCGCAAAACCTGCACGGCGCCGGTTCGCGTAACTTCGATCTCGCTCACGCAAATACCTCATCACCCGCGCGCACACTCGGTCCGCCCTCGATAACTGAGCGCGCGAGCCCCGGCGCCGCCGATAAAAGATTGTCCGCAAAAAACCGCGCCGTTGCGGACGCCGAAGCCGACGACGCGCCACTCTGGATCGCGCATTTCGCCAGGTAAATGCCACCCGCCACGAGCCCGAACAAGCGCAAATAGGGCGTCGCACCAGCGAGCGCCGCATCCGGATCGCTTTTGAGCGCCGATCCGATCCACACCGTCGCGTCCTCCAGAGCCTTGAGCCCCTCGGTTAACCGCGCTGCCGTCTGACCGAGCGCCGGCTGGTTCGACTGTCCGACCGTTTCAATGATCTCGGCGAGATGACTGAGGTATGCGCGCACCACCGCGCCGCCCTCGAGCGGTAGTTTGCGCGACACGAGATCAATGGCCTGAATACCGTTGGTTCCCTCGTAGATCGGCAAAATCCGCGCATCGCGCAAATACTGTGCAGCGCCCGTTTCCTCAACAAAGCCCATGCCGCCGTGAACCTGAATGCCGAGCGACGCAACATCGACCGCGGCATCGGTCGCAAATGCCTTGGCAACCGGCGTCAGCAACGCCGCACGGTTTTTCGCAGCAACCACTTGTGCGGGATCGCTCCCGTGTCGGGCCATATCCAACTCGCCAGCCGTCGCTAAACAGATCATGCGCGCCGCCTGTGTCGAAGCCTTCATCGTCAGCAGCATACGGCGTACATCGGGATGACCGATGATCGGGCTCATACCGCGACCCGCCTCGCCGCTGACTTTGCCTTGCACGCGCTCCTGAGCGAAGGCGATGGCCCGCTGCGTTGCCCGCTCGGCAATCGCAACGCCTTGCATCCCAACGGCCAGCCGCGCCGAGTTCATCATCACGAACATCGTCGCCAAACCGCGGTTCTCTTCGCCGACCAGATATCCTGTCGCGCCGCCGCGTTCACCAAACTTCATGACACACGTCGGACTGGCGGTGATCCCAAGTTTATGTTCGACGCCGGCGCACACAACGTCGTTTGCTTCGCCCAACGTCCCGTCATCCTTGACGTGAAACTTTGGCACCAGAAACAACGAGATTCCCCGCGTGCCGGCGGGCGCATCGGGCAAACGCGCGAGCACAAGATGGATGATGTTCTCAGCCATGTCGTGATCGCCAAAGCTGATGTAAATTTTCGTACCCGTGATGAGATACGTGCCGTCGTCCTGGCGCACCGCGCGCGTTTTGATGTCGGAGAGATCAGACCCCGCATGCGCCTCGGTGAGGTTCATCGTGCCGGTCCAATCGCCAGCGATCATCTTCGGCAAATACGCCGCCTTCAGCGCATCGCTACCGCCCGCCTCGAGCGCGTGGATCGCGCCTTGCGTCAGCAGCGGACACATGCCGAACGCCATGTTCGCCGAATTCCATATCTCGCACACGGACACCGAAACGATCTCCGGCAGCCCCTGACCACCATAGGCCTCAGCACACGGCAGCGCACTCCACCCAGCACTTGCGAATTGCCGGTACGCATCACGAAATCCAGCCGGCGTCACGACCGCGCCATCGACGAGCTTCGACCCCGCTTTGTCCCCGCTAGCATTAAGTGGATCGAGAACCTCGCTGGCAAACGATCCGGCTTGCTCGAGCACCGCGCGGATCGTCTCGGCGTCAAGGCCGGGGTAAAGACCGTCGCTCAGCCGCCGATCGAGATCGGCCACGGCCTTGAGGGCGGCGAAGATGTCGTCTACTGGAGCGTTGTAGGTCATGAGATGGAATGGCTCGCTTTGCGAACAGAACTCGAACCGTGATGCCGAAAATATGCCAGCACCCGACACGATCACCCTATGCTGAATAACGCTGGAAGCAAACCAGACGCGATGACCCGCGCCGCAAATGTCCGCATACCCGATGCGGCCAGTTTAGCAGAAGCAGCGCGGGTGTTAACCGACGGCGGCCTCGTCGCATTCCCCACCGAAACGGTCTACGGCCTGGGCGCCGACGCAACCAACGCCCGCGCCGTCGCATCGATATTCGCAACCAAGGGCCGTCCGAGCTTTAACCCGCTGATCGTCCATGTTTCAGACGCGGCGCAAGCGCGAAGCCTCGGCCAATTTTCGCCATCCGCAGATCGTTTAGCTGAAGCGTTCTGGCCCGGCCCGTTGACGATCGTCGTCAATCGTCATCCGCAATCGCCGATTGCCGATTTGGTTTCGGCTGGTTTGCCAACATTAGCATTGCGCGTCCCCGCCCACCCTATTGCGCACGCTTTGCTACAAGCGGTCGGCCGCCCGATAGCCGCCCCGTCAGCCAATCGTTCGGGCCACGTCAGCGCCACGCATGCGCTGCATGTCTCGGAAGATCTGGGTGATCGCGTCGCGATGATCCTCGACGGTGGCGCGACGCAGCTGGGATTGGAATCGACCATCGTCGATGCGACCGGCGACGAAATCGTCGTGCTCCGCCCCGGCGCGATTTCAACCGCCGCGCTTGAAGCCGTCATTGGCAGACGCATCGCGCGCGCCAAGTCAAACCCAACCGCGCCCGCTTCCCCCGGCCAACTCGAAAGCCACTACGCGACCGCAGCACCGCTACGCCTCGACGCGACCCACGTCGAACCGGGCGAAGCGCTCCTCGCATTCGGCAATAACGTACCGCAGCACTCAGGTGCGCAATTCAATTTGAGCTCAACGGGCGATCTGATCGAGGCCGCCGCAAATCTGTTCGCAGCGCTGCGGGCGCTGGATACACCACAAATAATGGCCATCGCCGTCATGCCGATCCCTCAGCATGGCTTGGGCGAGGCCATCAACGATCGCCTGCGCCGCGCTGCCGCTCCGCGAAATACCTGAAAAAATTTACGCGCGATGGCGTGCGTGGTTCAGCGCCACAACCCAAAGTTCATTTAGACGGGCAGCCAACCGGCGGCATCGGCGGCAATCGTGATAACCCGGTTCAACACCGGCCCGAGAAACGTGTGCCCCATGACAAATGACTCGAAATTCTCGCTGATCAAACGGGACACCGACGACGCCGACGGGATCAACGCCCACGCACCGGCGTACAAAACGACCGTCGACGCAACATTCGCAACCATATACCGGCGCAACATCGAAACCCCACGCGCTCGTTAACACTTTTTTAAACAAAGCACGGCGCGCGCGCAGGCTCAAGGCCTAACGTCGGTAAACACCGGTCAAATCAGATGGCAGAAGCGTTGGCGTCGCGGAAAAAGCGCCAGTTGAGAGACCGCAACCGCGTCCGCAGTCCAAGCGCTGGATGCTCGATGAACACCCAAGACAACAACGCCAGCGGCAGCACGGCCAGCGCGGCAGCAAATGAAATGCCGAGCGGATGGAGAGACGGCGCAACGTCGATCAACGCCTGCTCAATTGGTCCAGCGTAAATATAGACCCCAAACGAAATATCGATGCGATTACACCAACCGCGCAATGGCCCAAACGAAAGGCTCGCCGCCCAAACGACGAAATATCCAAGCAGTGCTGCGGTCGCCAATTCCCCAAAGCGCGAACCAAGAGCGACGGCAAACACGGCCGCCAACGGCACGAGCGCAAAGCCCGTAATCACCAGCTTGTCGCGAATGAGATAAGCAAACACGCCCGTCCCAAAGAACAGCGCGAAATAGCGCACGTTGTCGGTGAATGTGTAAGTATCGAGCGGCTTCGGCTCGCCGGCGAATATCGCGACCAGGAAGACTCCCAAGACCGCCGCCGAAACGTTTCGCCATTGCGGCTTGAAAAGACCGGCAGTGCCGGCGAGCGCCAAGCCCGCGTAGCACAACACTTCGTATTTCAAAGTCCACAGCGAAGTATTGACGCTATTGGCGACGGGTACGGTTTCAAAAACGCCCGGCAACGGCGCATTACCGGTCGCCAAAGATAACGTCTTGATGAGGTAAGCTGGCAGCTCCGGTCCCATGAAGTAGGCAGCCAGCGGCAGCGTCGACATCAGTGGCCCGAGCAAGAGCGCCGTTAACAGCACGCACACGATCAGCGCTGGAAAGATACGCAACACGCGCGCGACCGCGAAGTCGAGCAGCGTCCGGCTGCGGTCCAAGCTTTGCGCGACGAGAATGCCGCTCAGAATAAAGAACACTTGCACCGCGTGCTCACCGAGCGAATGGCCCGTCCACGCCGTCAGTGGCTCGCCCTCAGATGTCCCAAACGAATACAGGTAGCTGTGCGAAATCAGGACCAACGAGGCCATGGCGAGCCGCAGCACGCCAAAGCTGTTGTCCAGCGGTTGCATGATATCGCCGAGCCGCACCAGGGGCCGGCGTGTTCTGCTGCTCGAATTATTGGGATTAACCACGGTTCGCTCCAAGAAGTATTTGGAGCAGCGAAGCATGATTTATGCCAGCATCGTTAACGCGCTTCAAGCCTTTGGCGCCTTGACCCGCTGACGTTCAGCCTCGATCGCCTCTGCCTGCGACGGCCAGCTTCGGCCGATCCAGTCGTCGGTGCCAAACAGCCAATACCAAAACCGGTTGCGGCGATGATACCGCTCGATCATCATGCGGTTCATCGTGTCCATGTGCGTCGTCAGCGCGTTCAGCGTCTCGATTGGCCGCTCGTTGTCGCGATCGAGATTAGCGAGCCGGTTCGAAATCATCGCGACATCGCCCGCCGCATCCGTGCGCCACTGATCTATCGATCCAGCGAGCGTGTGCTGGTTTTGATTGAGCTTCATTAGCGCATCGTGCACGTCGGTTAAATCGGACGCATAGGCCTGATGCTTGGCTGCCGCTGTTTCGATCTCAGCTGCCAGCGCGCGCTCGACCGCGTTCAACCTTTCGACGATTTTGCTGGTCGCATCGACAGTGACGGATTGCTGCCCGCTCGTCGCATCGGTCAGTGCCACAAGCCGATCGATGATCGGGGCTGCAAAATTCGATTTCTCGCGCTCAAAGCCGGAGATCAACGTCTCCATCCGCCCCGTGCTCGCGGTGTTGGCCGACAACGCCCGGGCGATTTCCGCCTCGAGTGATTTGAGCCGGTCGGCGGTGTCCAAACCAGCCGTGTTCTCGCCGCGCTTCGACAGCGCCTCCTCGATCGCGCCAAGCCGTGTCATCAACGGCTTG
>JANOCZ010000341.1:0-9659 GCA_031412455.1 Hyphomicrobium sp.
TCGGCGCCGTGTAAAAGATCGACACTTTCCACTTGTCGACAACGTTCCAAAAACGCGACGACGTGGGATAAGTTGGAATGCCTTCGAACATCAGCGTCGTCGCGCCGTTGGCGAGCGGCCCATAAACGATATAGCTGTGTCCGGTGACCCAACCCACGTCGGCCGTGCACCAATAGATGTCGCCGTCGTGGTAATCGAACACATACTGGTGCGTCATCGATGCGTGGAGCAGATATCCGCCCGTCGTGTGCACGACGCCCTTGGGCTTACCCGTCGACCCGGATGTGTAGAGGATGAACAGCGGGTCCTCCGCATTCATCTCCTCCGGTGGACAATCCGTGCCGACCGTGACGATCTCTTCGTGCAACCAGAAATCGCGGCCTTCGGTCCACGGCACCGGATTTCCGGTACGCCGCACGACCAGCATTTTCTCATCGCCCTTGCACTTGGCGAGCGCAATATCAGCATTTTTCTTGAGCGGTACGGGCTTACCGCCGCGCAGTCCCTCGTCCGCCGTGATGATCAATTTGGAATCCGCGTCTTCGACGCGGTTCTGCAGACTGTCAGGCGAGAACCCGCCGAACACGATTGAATGCACCGCGCCGATCCGCGTGCAGGCGAGCATCGCGTAGGCTGCCTCGGGGATCATCGGCAAATAAATCGTGACCCGGTCGCCCTTCTTGACGCCGAGCTTCTTTAAAACGTTGGCGAACCGCTGCACGCGCTCATAGAGCTGGCGATAGGTGATCTGTTCGCTCTCATTGGGATTGTCGCCTTCCCAGATGATCGCGACTTGATCGCCGCGCTTTGCCAAATGCCGGTCGATACAATTGGCCGACACATTGAGCGTACCGTCCTCAAACCAGCGGATATCGACCGCGCCGAGCTTGAACGATGTGTTCTTGACCTTGGTGTAAGGCCGCATCCACTCGAGACGCTTGCCCGCTTCACCCCAGAATGCAGCCGGATCAGAAACCGATTTTTGGTACATCGTCTGATAGGACGCAGCATTGATATGAGCCCGCTTCGCCCACTGAGCGGCGACGGGATAAACTTTTTCTGACATGCTTTTTCTCCTCGGGGGGGGGGACGCCGTCTAGACGCGACGATTTCCGATCATTATGCGAGGCCGCAGCAGGTCACACAACATAGCCATAGGTCGAAACAGGTCGAAATCGCCCTGCTCGCGACAGTTTCGGCATTGTCCCGCTAAGCACGCCAAACCGCAGTCCTTTTAATCTCGGCATCCTCGAGATCACGCGTTACCGGGACCTCGAATTCCGCGATTTGCGTAAACCTGTCGCGGGGGAAGTAATTGCGCTGCGGATCGCCGATGAGGACAACGCAACCGGCAAGTTTAGCCGCTTCGATGTAATCCAAGACACGCCGGCCAAGCTCGCGCTCATAGAAAAGATCACCAATCAGAACGACGTGCGCCGCCGGCGGCGGCAGGCCAAGAAGATCCGCTCCAGTAACCTTAAACGACACGTTGTTCGCGGTCGCGTTGAGACCGCATGCAGCCAACGCGATCGCGTCGATGTCGGCCGCCAGCACCCGTTGCGCGCCCGACATGACGGCCGCAATCGCGGTTAGGCCCGACCCCGCTCCCAGATCGGTAACCGTCTGACCGGCACATGCTGTCGGGTTGTCCAGCAAGTACCGCGCGAGCGCTTGCCCGCCTGCCCACGCGAAAGCCCAGTAGGGCGGCGGCAAATTGAGCTGTCCGAGTTCGTCTTCGGTCGCCAGCCAAATCGGCACCGACAAGACCGCCAAGTGCAGCCTGATCTCCGGCACCAGCGGCGGACACACGAGCTTGGTGTTTTCCAGGATGAAAGCGTCGGCGGACTGACGCGTACTCAGCCCCTCGCCGGGAGCGCTCACTTGCGCTTTTGCTTTGCGCGCTTGATCCCGCCCATGCGGCACACCTCGACCCATTCGTCTTTAGTGACGGGCTGCACCGACAGGCGCGTTGACCTGACCAGCACCATCGCCGCGAGTTTTGGGTTGTCCTTGGCGTCAGCGAGGCTAACCGGCTTTGGCATTGGCCGCACGGCTTTGACGTCCACGCACTCCCACTTTCCGCTATCGTCGCTTTGATCGGGGTGAACGGTCGCGATGACCTCGCAGATGCCGACGACCTCTTTGCCTTCATTCGAGTGATAGAAAAAACCAAGATCGCCGATTTGCATTTTGCGCATGTTGTTGCGCGCCTGAAAATTCCGCACGCCCGTCCACGGCTCGCCCCGAGCACCTTTCGCCACCAGCATATCCCAGGAAAAGGCGTCGGGCTCAGACTTGAGCAGCCAATAGGCGGTCATCGGATCATCCACACGTCAAGCGTCGTCGCATGACTATCCCGGAAATGATCACCCCTCAAGCGCCCAAACAAAAACCCCGCGCCAAACTGGCACGGGGTTTCGACGCGAGACGAACTTAGTTGCGAGACGCTGATCAAACCGCGATGACGGCGATCTGCTGTATCGAATATCCCAGATACTTGAATTGACGGCCTGACGCCGCTTGGTAGTCCGAAAAAGCGCGATGTTCGTGCGCCTGCCAGTTCGGATAATTGAAGTACTCATCGAACATGATGACGGTGCCGGGCACAATGCGATCCCCGAGTGCCGCAAAGATATCCGCTGTCGAGGAATAGAGATCGCAATCGACGTGCATGAACGCCACCGGACCTTGATGCTCACGCGCGAAGCCGGGCACCGATACGTTGAACCAACCCCGATGCAGCACGACGTTCACTGGCACTTTCGGCAGCTTGCCGCGGCGATTGAAGCATCCAGCCGCCATCGCATTTCCCGACCAATCCTCGGGCAAACCTTCGAAGCTGTCGAACCCGTGGATGGTCGACGCCGGCTTTTGCCGGGCAATATATGAAATCGTTCCGCCTTCGTTGACGCCGAATTCCGCGTATATCCCCTCAACAGTCGCCCGCTGTAGGGCGTACTGCATCAGCTCGCGCGGCGTATCGAAGGCCAGCGCGTCTGGCATTGTGGATGTGATGAAGTCGAGCGTATCGCGGTGCGCCCGCTGCTTGAGCCCGGTGTAGGGGTGATCATGTGAATAGGCGAGCGGCAACCGCGCGACCATCGCCACCTTTTGCACGAGGCTCTTCAAGCCGTAGTTGGCAACGAACATGGAACCTCTCTCAGACGGCCGCGACCGGGCGACCCGACGTGTGATTGAAGACGAACAATCGTAAGCTTAGAAAAACGACGGTGAACGAACATCCCGCCGCGCAAATTTTAGCGACAAGCGGATGCACGCCCATCACGTCGGCCAGCACGCCGACGACAGCCGCCGTCACCAGCAATCCCGACATACCTGCTGCAAAAAACTTGAACACCGCTGGCGCTTCTTCCACCATTCCGCGTTTTTCAAAACGGTCGGCGAACACGACCCGGGACGACAAGAGATAGTGTGCGAGCACCCCGCACACGTAACCGCCGACTGCCGCAATAAAAGCATAGTGCGCGACGCTCAACAGCGCCCAATAGATCGAGAAATCGATGCACAACGCGGCACCACTGACCGCGACGTAACCGGCAAATTGCCAAAGGTCCGCGCGGTGTGAAAGGAGCCAGGCTTGAGCCGATGCAAGCGTCACGCGGCCGACCCTATCCGGCGCGGCACCATGCGGACGCTCTTGAGCGCCTCTTCCGTGCCCGAGTTGCCAGACTCATGATATTCGGCGTCTTCATTGACATTCCAGATATCGAACTGCATCTCGCCCGCGATGATGTTTCGGACGGTCAGCATCGACGTCATCATGGCGTGGTCTTGATTATTGTATTTGTGCATGCCGTTCCGACCGACAAGATGCAGCGTCGGATAATTCTCTTGAAGATCGGCGCGGATCGTCTCGACGTTCTGCTTGTAGGCGTCGTCGTAGACCGGATAGGCCTTCTTCTGGCGGACAACACAGCCGTCAATGCATTCGGCTTCGGTCGTCAGCCCGATAATCGCCAATTCTTTTCTCGCCAGCGCCAGCAATTCCTCGTCAGGCGCGGTCCACAAACCGTCACCCTCAAAGCAGAAATATTCAAGCCCGAGGCACGCGAGTTTCTCGTCGGGCACCATTTCCGGCGACCACGAACGGAAGTTCTGGATGCGGCCCACTTTGACGCTCGGCTCGTGGATATAAATCCAATTGTCGGGGAAGAGATCTGGCTTATCGACCACGACCGCGACGGTGATGAAATCGCGATAGCGCAACTTATCCGCGACGGGAGCACACGCCGGCTTCTCGGTGAAGCTGTGGACGAGTTCCCGAATCGGCGCCGAAGAAATCACATGCTTCGCAGTGAAGACGAGAATCTCGCCGTCTTCCTTGTGCGCCGTGATCGTCCACAGCGAACTGGCTTTATCGAAACTCAGCGCCATGAGCCTAGTGCCCATATGAATATCGCCGCCCTGCTCGCGTGTCTTACGAGCCGCCGCGTCCCACATCATGCCGGGGCCTTTGCGCGGATATTCGAAACTGTCGATCAGCGTCTTGATGATCTCGCCGTCGTGCGCCTTCGTGCCGTCCTTGAAACCTTTAGGCGCGATCGAATTGCGCAAGGCGCTCGCCATCGCTGTCCATAAATCGAGGCCTTTGATGCGCTGCGCGGCCCAGTCAGCCGAAATCTCGTCGCAACTCATGCCCCACACTTTCTCAGTGTAGGTCTTGAAGAAGATTGAAAACAACCGCTCGCCGAATTGATTTGCGACCCAGTCGTGAAACGTCTCGGGCTTTTCGTTGGGGAAGGCTTGCTTGTACATAAACGACAGCAC
Source organism: Hyphomicrobium sp. (assembly GCA_031412455.1). Lineage (GTDB taxonomy): Bacteria > Pseudomonadota > Alphaproteobacteria > Rhizobiales > Hyphomicrobiaceae > Hyphomicrobium_B. Next base: position 4,789 of record JANOCZ010000341.1, read on the forward strand.
GCACATCGAGCTTTCGATGACGCCGAGGTTGCCGAGCGCTTCAAACGCTTTGAGCGGATATGAATAGTATTTGCCGTCGTAGTAGATGCGGCTCAGTCGTGGCCGCGAAATGAAATCCTGCGGCAGGATCTCCTTCCACAAATCGACGACTTCTTTCGACTTCGAAAAGAACCGGTGTCCACCGATGTCGAAAAGAAAGTCTTTGTAATTGGCTGTTCGGCTGATGCCGCCGACATAAACCGGATCGGCCTCGATCACGGTCGTCGACACACCCTGCTTTGTCAGAAGATAGGCCGCCGTCAGTCCAGCCGGACCCGCACCGATTACAAAGACATCGCTGTAAGACATCATCACGCCTGCTATCGACGGCCACACCAACGTCAGCAGCGGGTGCGTCGGAACCCGTGAGCGTCGAAGCGAGACTAGGCAGGAAGAGTAAACAAACGTTCAAGCGGCGGCACATTCCAGGCCTCGCGGCCCAAAATCGTCGTTTACGGTCCACTAATGTCCACCGCTTAAGGTTTTTCAGTTCACTGCAGAGGCTCAATCATGACCGCTCCCAGCGATGCATCCGCGGGTGCCAAATCGCGTCCGGGCGAGACAGCGCGCCTGCCGGCCTGGGCGTGGTGGGCAATCACGCTCGCCATCATCGCCGTGCGCGCCGGGTTCACGACCGGACGCGGGCTATCGGACTATCTGGGTGACATGGACGACGCAGCGCGTCTGCTCCAAGTCAAAGAATTCATCGCCGGAAGTGCCTGGTTCGACACGACGACGATGAAGATGGGCGGCAACGCCGGGATGCTGTCCCACTGGTCGCGGCTCATTGATTTGCCGATCGCGGCGCTCATTGTCGTGCTCAATACCGTAATGCCTGTCACGACAGCCGAGTTGGCCGCGCGCGCGATTTGGCCGTTGCTGGTGCTGGCACCTTTGCTGTGGTGTCTCTTCCGAACCGTAGCAGTAACCGCCGGAGAGCAGGCGGGACGCATTGCGCTTATTCTGGCTATGCTGTGCCCGCTGGGCCTTTATCAATTCGACGTCGGCCGCATCGACCACCATAACGTCATGATCGCGACCACGGTCTCCGCAGCACTGCTGATGTGGGCCCACCCGTCACGATTGTCCGCGTGGCGAACCGCCGGCGCCCTGTGCGGCTTAGCCCTGACAATCGGCTTCGAAGCACTAGCACCCGTCGCAGCGCTCGCCGTTGCCGCGGCCGTTTGGGGTCTACTTGATCGCGGCCAAGCCCCCGCAGTCCGCCAATTCACTCTGGCTTTGATGTTGGCGATAGCCGCAGGATTTCTTGTCGGCATCCCTCCGTCACGCTGGCTCGACGTCCGCTGCGATGCGATCTCGTTGAACCTAGTTGCGCTGAGTTCCATCGCAGGCTTAGGCCTCGTATTCGCGCTGACCAGCAAGGCGAACTGGTCCCTGACGACGCGCCTGTTGCTGGCCGCAAGCATCGCGGTCTTCGGGTTGATCGTCTACGCATGGCTCGAACCGAAATGTCTGGCCGGACCGATGGGCCAACTACCAGCCGAGATCAAGTCAGTGTGGCTCGATTACGTGGCCGAAACACGCAGCATTCTGGCCGACCTCCTGCACGGTAAAATCGAGCAATCGTTGGGCCTGATCGCGTTTTTCGCCGCAGCCATCGCCATGCAGGGTCATCGGCTGGCATCATCCAGGAGCGCTCGCGATGTCTTCCTGTTGGCGCTTGTCTCAGCCTTCGCCGCATTCGCTTGCTGGCAATACAAATACATCGCCTACGCAAGCTTCCTGAGCCTCGCACCGGTTGCGTGCTGGATCAGCAGCCTGCGCGGAACGAATGAGATCCGCCCGGCCTCGGCACAACTGATCGCCGCGATCCTTTTCAGCCAAGCCTCGCTGATCGGCTTATCGGGCTATCTCCAGAAGGTCTTCTCGGCTCCACTGGTTTTGAGCGAACGCATACGCAATAGCGCCGAAGCCTGTGCATCGAACACTGCGGTGAGCGATCTTGCACACCTTCCACCTGGTTTGATCGCAGCGCGTATCGATCTTGGAGCCTATGTTGCAGCTCTGACGCCGCATCGCGTTCTCTCGGCGCCCTATCACCGGATCTCAAGCGCGATCATTACCAATCATAAAATCTTCGCCGCACGTTCGGCGGGCGAAGCCGCAGCCTTGATTGCCCGCGAAGGCATCGACTACGTCGTCACCTGCAAAGGGCTCGATGATCCGTTCGTAGCCGAACCCGAATGGCAAGGCACTCTGCGCGCTGATCTCGTGTCGGGGTCGCCGCCCGCGTTTCTGATCCCGGTCGCACTCGCCAATCCTCAGACGCTGTTCAACGTCTGGCGGGTTGATAAGGCGCGGCTCAATCCTCAGCTTTGAGCGGCCGCAGCATTAGGCTCGTGATCGCATCATCGACAGATAACCGCCCTTCGATGATGGCATGAACCGCTGAGGCGATCGGCATCTCGACGCTTTTTTCCCGAGCCAGCCGCACCACAGCGGCAGCGGTATAAACGCCCTCGGTAACCGCTGTTCGCGAACCAAGAATGCTCGCCAGCGATTTACCTTCTCCCAAGCCCCGCCCAAGCGACATGTTGCGCGATTGCGGACTGCCGCACGTCAAAATCAGATCACCGAGACCAGAGAGGCCGAGCAACGTTTCGGGCCTGGCACCCATCGCTTCGCCAAATCGCCTAAGCTCGGCAAAACCACGCGTGACAATGGCCGCGTGCGCGCTGGCACCTAGCCCGCGCCCTTCGACAATGCCAGCGGCGATCGCCAACACATTCTTGACCGCACCACCAAGTTCCGCGCCGACGACATCGCTCGACCAGTAGAGCCGCATTTGCCTGGATGATAATGCGCTCGCGAGATCGCGTCCGGTCGCTTCGTTGCGGCACGCAAGAGTGAGCGCGGCCGGCAAACCTCGCGCGACGTCACTGGCGAAACTGGGGCCTGACAACACCGCGACCTGCACGTCGGCAAGAACTTCAGACACGACGTCGCCAATCAGCTTGCCGGTAGCTTGTTCGATGCCTTTCGAGCAAATCACGATTGCCGTGCCGGGCCGAATGACGTCCCGCATATGCTGCAGAGTTGCGCGAACATGCTGAGCCGGCACGACGATCAAAATCGCCTCGCGCCGGGCCGCGTCTGCGAGATCGCCTGTCACTGCGATCTGGGAGTCGAGTTCGATGCCAGGAAGAAACGCGCGATTAACCCGCCGCGTGGCGATATCGTCAACGACTTCAGGTTCCCGCGCCCACAACATGACGTCGAGCCCGCCGGCAGTCAGCGTCTGCGCCAGCGCCGTGCCCCACGCGCCACCCCCGATCACACTTGCCGACGAAATTTTCACGATATAATCCCGATTCCCGATTGGCTCTTAGCACGCCCCAATGACTTGCCCAATGATTGGCCCAATGATCGGCCCAATAAGCGGCGCCATAACCACGTGACAGCTACGCCTTTCCGCCCGCACCCCGAACGGGCTCGGCGTCGGGATCAAGCGGCCAGCGCGGTTTGACGGCAGCGCCTAACCCGTCCACCAGCCCAGCCGCGAGCCGCTCGCATCCAGCCCAGGCGATCATCGCACCGTTGTCCGTGCATAGAGCCACGGGCGGCGCATGAAACGTAAAGCCGTGCGCGTGCGCGACATCGATCAACGCCGCTTTCAAAGCCTGATTTGCGGCGACGCCTCCGGCCACCACGAATGGCCGAGGCCCACCCGTCGCAAACCGCTGGTCCACTGTTCGCATGACGCGCGCCACGCGATCCGCCACGCTGTCACAGACCGCAAGCTGGAACGACGCGCACAGGTCTGAAACATCCTGACGATTGATCGGTGCTCCCGACGACGCCACGCTCTGTGCGGCATGGCGCACCGCCGTCTTCAGTCCGGCGAATGAAAAGTGGGGCTCGGCGCGCCCGAGCATTGGCCGGGGCAACTTGAAGCGCCTCGCATCTCCAGTCAGCGCTGCCGACTCGACCGCCGGCCCGCCCGGCATTGGCAGCCCGAGCAATTTCGCCGTCTTGTCGAACGCCTCGCCGAGCGCATCGTCGATCGTTGTCGCCAGTCGCTGATATCGCCTCACATCTGCGACCCAAAGCAGTTGCGTATGTCCACCTGAAACCAGCAGCATCAGATAGGGCGGGCGAAGGCCTTCAGTCATGCCGGCCGTCAGCGCGTGACCTTCGAGATGGTTGATCGCGAGAAACGGTTTTCCAGCCGCCAGCGCGAGCGCCTTACCCGTAATCGCGCCGACGATAAGCCCGCCGATCAGCCCCGGCCCCGATGCCGCCGCGATCCCATCGAGGTCCGATAAGCCCAATTCGGCTTCCCGCAACGCCGCCCTGATGATGTCATCCAAACATTCGGTATGAGCGCGCGCGGCGATTTCCGGCACGACGCCGCCGTAAAGTTCATGGGCCTCGAATTGCGACCGCACGACGTTAGACAGGATGCGCGCACGACCGTCCGCGTCCCGCATCACGATTGCAGCTGCGGTCTCATCGCAACTGGTCTCGATGCCGAGGACCGTCAGAACCGTCGGAGCGGTTAATGCAGGCGGCTGTGGCTCCGCATCGCGACCGAAATTCACCTTCTCGCTTGCCAGGTTTGCGTTCCTCTGCCATTCGCGCATTGTATCAAGTCTTCGTTCCGCAATGCCGGCGGACCTACCGCCTACCACCTGGAGAAACCTGCTTGCAAGGCACTGCGCCCCGGATTGAAAATCAAATCAAGGTCCGCATCGGCACGCGCGGTTCGCCGCTGGCGCTGGCCCAGGCGCGCGAAGTCCGCGACCGCATCGCGCGAGCACACGGCCTGCCGCTCGATGCGATAGAAATCACGGTCATCAAAACGTCGGGTG
>JANOCZ010000342.1:0-9469 GCA_031412455.1 Hyphomicrobium sp.
CGCGTTGAGCTGATCTTTGGCGATCCGATCCATCGGCACGTGCAGCCCGGCGCGCGCACGGCACTGCCATTCGGCCGGCGCCCGCGCGTAGTGATGGAGATAGCTCAGCGCTTCACCATGCTCGTTAGGGTCCGTTCCCTCAAAACTGGCGCAACCGATCATGACGTCGATTTTATGCTCGCGTACGTACGTCCACAGGCCGTGCCAGAGAAGCTCGACCGACCGCTTGTTGCGATAGGGAGCCAAAACGCATGACCGGCCAAGCTCCACAAAGCGCGTGCCCGGCCGCGCCGTGATGAGTGGCGCAATGTCGTATTCGCTCGAGGTATAGAATCCGAGCCCGCGTTCGGCGACGTCCTGGCGCAGCACGCGATAAGTACCAACGACCTTGGGCACGACCGCGCGGCCGATCGGCGAACGCTGGCGCGTCTCGTTCATATCGATGACGAGCAGATGATCGCACACTGCGTCATAGGCATCTTCGTCCCGGCGGCGAAACTGCGCGAGCCGCGTTGGAACAGCGCACATTTCCTCGTAGAAAACTTGATAGCGCAAACGTTGCGCGAGCTTGATCTCGGAGCGCGTTCGCGCCAGCCTCACCTGAAGATTGCCGATCTGGCCATAGATCTTCGGCTCGAGCGCGCGCGGCGACCCGTACAATTTCGCCGGGGCCATATTGAGGAATTGCAACGCGGCGAGACCCTTGGGCAATTTCTTCGCCGCGATACCGCGCGGGGCCTGCCGCTGCCACATGCTAAAATCTCCGCCGTCCATCGGGTAAATCAGCTGTTACAATAGCACGATTCCGTGACGGTTTTGCAAAACCGGTTGACGTCTACGCGGTCGGAGACATCGAACAAAAATAACACTTAATGACAATTATTTTATGCCTGACGACGCCGGTCGAGACGAGGCACCCAACGCCGGATGAGGGCCACCAATTGCCCAGCATCGAACGGCTTGGCGAGGAAGTCATCCATGCCGGCCTCGAGGCACCGCGTCCGGTCGTCGGCAAAGGCGTTGGCCGTGAGCGCCACGATGGGCAAGCGTTGTTGCAAAGCCCCACGCGCCCGCAGGAGGCCCTTGATCGCGATTGTCGCCTGCAACCCATCCATGCCCGGCATGAACACATCCATGAGCACGAGATCGAACTCTAAGTTGGGTTTGCCCAGCGACGCTTCGACGGCAGCAATGGCGTCGCGGCCGTTTCCGACCACGGTCACTTTGCAGCCAGCGCGTTCACTGACCCGCCTCGTCATCAGCGCGTTAATTTCGTTGTCTTCGGCGATGAGAATGCGTGGTGCCAGTGAGCAGTCGCCGCGCGATAAGCCGCCGCCCGAAAATTTGGCTAGCCCCTCCCGCGCGTAGGGAACGCCGCCCGCAGCTTCGAGCACGCTCCGCAGCATTGCCGCGTTGCCTGAGACCTGGCCGAATTCCAATACTGCCGTGAATATCGCTCCCCGGCCCGGCGCGCCTTCAGCGCGAATATCGCCGCCCATGCCAAGCGCCAGCCGTTTTGAAATCGCGAGACCAAGCCCGGTGCCGGTGCGCGCCTCGTCTTTGGTCTGTTCCGCCTGCTCGAACTCATCGAAGATCACGGCAATCGCGTCGGCCGACAACCCAATGCCCGTATCTCGGACGATGATTTCAAAGCGCCCGCGTGCCCCCCCAATATCATCGGTCGTGCACCGCCGGACGACCACATCGACCCGTCCGGTGTCGGTGAACTTGACCGCATTGGACAGCAAGTTCAACAAAATCTGCCGAACCCGCGATTTATCGCCGATGACGATTTCGGGCACATCGCTCTCGAACGAGCATTCAAGACCGATCCCTTTCATCGCCGCTTTGGGCTCGAGCAGCTCGACTGCGCTGGCCACGCACCGGCGCAGAGAAAATGGCTCGGCCGAAATCTGGAGCTTCCCCGCTTCGATCTTGGAGAAGTCGAGGATTTCATCGATCAGCGCCAGAAGCGCGCGCGCCGAGTGGTCGATCGCCTGCGCATAACTGCGCTGCTCTTCGCTGAGGCCGGTTTCGCTGAGCAGACTAGACATGCCGAGAATACCGTTCATCGGCGTGCGTATTTCGTGGCTCATCGATGCCAGAAACCCGGACTTCGCGCGATTTGCCGATTGCGCCATGTCGCGTTCAGCGCGCATCCGGCGCAGTTCATTTTCAATACTGACCAGTTTGCAAAATAGCTCTTCATTTTCGGTCAGCTGCCACCGCGTATCGTCGAAAGCCTCGAGTCGCTTGGCAACCGCTGCCGCTCCGCTGCTCAACGCTGCACTGTTGACGTGGTCGCCGATCGGCTCGCGGAACGCTAAGATGGCGCGGCGCAAGCGCAGCTCGGCCGCCCGCAAAGACGTTCTGACATCGATTGATCTGGTAAATTTAACGGCCAATTTACGCGACACCTTTTGTTGTCGCGTTCACCCCATCACCAGACTTTTAATGAAAACTAAATTGAGTTGGTTAAGGGCGTATTGCGCTTTGTTGAACGATGGTTGCCCTCATACAGGCTTAACCGGCCGTAAAGGCTGAGCAGACAAAGCGTCACTAAAGCAGCCTTTTTTTAACGATTGCCCAATCGCTTGAAATCCGCGTCATTGAGCTGGCGCGCCGCATCGGCGATCAGCAACGGCACGCCGTGGCGAATCGGAAATGCCAAACCGGCAGCGCGGCTGATGAGCTCTTGCGCCTCGCGATCATACACGAGCGGCATCTTCGTCAGTGGACAAACCAACAATTCCAGAAGCTTTGGGTCAGTCGTCTGCTGAATTGGCGGAGCTCTGTCGGCGCCGTTCTCTTGCAACGTCATCTCCTCTTCACTGAAGCGTTGATCCGCTGCCGCCGTTCGATGCCATTTCCATCTCGGCGAGCGCGACCAAGACCTCAGCTCGCGTCTTCAAATCTGCGGCTTCGAGCAGCGCCTGCTTTTCTTCAGGTCCATAGGGACACATGACTGAAAGCGCATTGATCAAAAACTCATTCGACGCCCGCTGGACCGCCGACCAATCCGTCTTGAGCCGGTTTTGATCGAGATACGTTTTGAGCACCCGCAACAGATTTGGCCGATCGACCAGTTCCTCTCCGAGCCCCTCGTTTAAATCCCGCGCGAACCGATCGTAACTGACACTCATGATCCGATAGGGCGTATCGGTCTCGGCTTCGTCGATGCAGTCGAACCGCATGATCCCTGTCAGAGTGATGACAACGCGGCCGTCGTCGAGTTCTTGATAGGAGGTGATGCGCCCCGCGCATCCAACCCGTCGCAGTGCCGAAGTCTTGTCTAGCGGGCTCTCGCGGTCGTCATCGTCAGTGCTGCCGCCCAGCGGCTGCAGAATGCCAACCACGCGCCCGCCGGACATGGCGCCATCGATCATCGCCAGATAACGCGGCTCAAAGACGTTGAGCGGCAACGTCGCGCGCGGCAACAAAATCGCGCCACGCAGCGGAAAGATGGGAATGCGAGGCGGCAAATCGGCCGGACGGCGATAGCGCTCTGTCAGGGTCACGTAGGCCTCTCTTTGCAGAGCTCAGCTGAATAGCAGCGACGATAACCTACGACGGCCTTCCGCGACCAGTGGTTCTTTCGGTCCCCAGGCGTCGAACAACTGCAACAACTGCATCCGCGCTGCCTCCTCGTTCCACTTGCGGTCCCGGCGAACGATTTCGAGGAGATGCTCGAGCGCCTCGGCTTTCCGCTCTCCGCCTGCCAGCGCAACCGCCAGATCAAAACGCGCCTGATGATCGTTTGGATCGGCAGCAATGCGGGCCGCGAGTGGCGACGTGTCACCTGCCGACTGCGCCTTTTCAGCCAAATCGAGGGCGGCCGTGATGCTCTGCACCCGTGGCGCATTGCGCCGGTCAGGCGGCACGAGAGCAATTGTCTGCCGCGCCCGATCGAGATCTCCACTCGCCATGTAGCAGCTGGCCAAACCAGCCAACGCATCGACGTTGCTGCGATCCTCTTGCAGCACTGCGGCGTAGACCTCGGCCGCGCCCTGCAGATCGCCCTGCTCGAGCAACTCGTCACCAGTTTTTAAAACCTGTTCGACGTCGTCTGCGAGATCCTCTGCCAAAAGCTTTTCAATGAACACTTTGAGCGCGCTCTCGGGCTGTCCGCCGACAAACCCATCGAGGGGCTGCCCGTCGCGAAATGCGTAAACCGTCGGCAACGACTGCACCCGCAGCTGCGCGGCAATCGCCTGGTTCTCATCGGCATTGATTTTGACGAGACGGACCTTGCCGCCATAGCTCCGCACGACTTTTTCCAGAACGGGCGTCAACTGTTTGCAAGGCTGACACCACGGCGCCCAAAAATCGACGATGACCGGAACTTGCCGCGAGCTCTCGATGACGTCGGTTGCAAAGCTCGCCGACGTTCCGTCTTTGATGATGTTGGCGTCAGGCAACGCGCCAGCGGGGCTTATGCGTGTGCCAAAGTCCATTTCAAATCGTCTCCGTTGCGACCGGCAAGCCGCCGGCGAGTGCTAATATTTTTGGCTCATGGTTGGTCGCGCGAATGAACCGCAAAAGGTCGTCGCGCGCAATATTGGTTGTTGCTGTGTTCTCCAGTGGATGACAATTGAGGCTGTCGTGGGTCATCAGCTCGTCATCGAGCACGACCCAGACCCGGCCCGTCGTGTCGTTGGCGATCGCAAACGCCGTGACAGCTCCCGGTGGCACACCTAACACATCCATTAACAATTCCGGCCGCCCGAATGACAACCGGCCAACCCCGATGCGCTTGGAGAGCCCCTTGAGATCGACTTTGGTAGATGTCTTGGCGACCACGAGCACGAGCCGGCCGTCCTCATCCTTCAAGAACAGGTTTTTGGTATGCGCGCCCCGAACGCCATGCTCGATTGCGCTGCTCTCGGCGACCGTGAACGTCGCCGCGTGCTCGATTGTTGTCGTCTCTATCTTCAAGGCCGCCAACCGTTCAAACAGCTGATCGCGGGAAATTGGCATCTGCATTCGCTCGTTTTGAGTGTTGGGGCGAAGCTACCACCTGCGCGGCGAATACCAAACGCCGATCCAAGCCGCGTGCGCCGCCCATCCAATTGGTCGCGCCGACCTGTGAGATGAGGTCTGTTGCCGACACTTGCAATGCGCAAACACTTGCGCCATAAGGCGTCTCTCGCGGTGCCGCCAGGCACTGACCCCAAATGGATGCGGGTGTAGCTCAGGGGTAGAGCACGACCTTGCCAAGGTCGGGGTCGAGGGTTCGAATCCCTTCGCCCGCTCCAATTTTCTAACAACAAATCCGATACGCGCCGTCAGCCACGTTGCTGACCGCGTCCGCAGCGACGATCTCGGCGCGACGCGTAACTGGCTCTTGCGCCCGTTCCGTTAACGCCATACCACAAGCCCGGCGGCCCTTTTTCTGGGAGTCCGCCCCCCGAATTCATCGGTCGAAACACAAGGATCCTCCGAGTCATGGCCCCTACCGCATCACTCAGGACTCGCACGCTCGCCCTCTGCGTCGTGCTCGCCACCGCGCTGGCCGTAGCCGGCTGCGGGGTCAACAATATTCCAACCTACGAGAACGCTGCCAAAGCCAATTGGAGCGAAGTCCTCAACCAGTACAAGCGCCGCACCGACCTGATCGACAACCTCGTCGCCACCGTCAAAGGTTTTGCTGAACAGGAAAAATCGGTTTTGACCGACGTCGTCGAGGCGCGTGCCAAGGCTACTCAGGCCCAAGTGTCACTGCCACCCGACATTTTGAACAACCCCGAGGCTATGCAGAAATTCCAGGAGATCCAGAATTCGCTGGGCGGCGCCCTCGGCCGCTTGATGGTCGTCGCGGAGAGATATCCTGACATCAAATCGGGCCAGAACTTCCTCGCGCTGCAAAGCGAGCTGTCGGGCACCGAGAACCGCGTTGCCATCGCCCGTCGCGACTACATCGAAGCCGTCCGCCTTTACAACACCGAATTGGTGACTATCCCTGGTCGCTGGTGGAAGTCCTTCATGTATCCAGCCTCCAAGGAATTGGCGACGTTTGACATTCCGGCGGAAGAGCAGAAGGCGCCTAAGGTCAATTTCGACCAGAAGTAGCGCCAGGCTGATCCAGCGGTCAGGAAGACGATCAATGGGCGACGCCACCACCGGCCGGGGACGAGTCCCACGAGGTTATGATTGCCGGAGCAGCGCAGGTTTAGTGCTGCTCTGGTTATGCGTCGCATCGCTCATCGCCGTCTCGCTTGCCATTGCGGCACCGGCCTATCCCGAACTGACGGGCCGCATAGTCGACAATGCCAAACTGCTGACGCCTGAAGACCGGGCGGCGATTGAAGCCGAACTCACCGCACTCGAAGGCACCTCGACCGACCAGGTGGCGGTGGTCACTGTGCCGTCCCTCGAGGGCTACCCGATCGAGGACTACGGCATTGGCCTCGCCCGCAAATGGGAAATCGGCCAGAAAACCAAGGACAACGGCGTCCTGCTGATTGTCGCGCCCAACGAGCGCAAGGTCCGCATCGAAGTCGGCCGCCGGCTCGAGCCGCTGCTGACCGATACGATGTCCAAGCTGATCGTCGAAAATGCCATTCTCGCGAAATTCCGCCGCGGTGATTTTTCGGGCGGCATCCGCGATGGCGTCCGCGATATCAAGGCCGTGCTGCTGGGCGACGCCGAAGAAGTCAAACTCCGCGCCCGCGGCACCCGCACGCCCCAGGATGACCCGACGGCACTGCTCCACCTTCTGGTCTTCGCGCTGATCATCGGCTTGATCTTCTGGCAAATGCGCAGAGCCGCGCGCGCCCAGCAGGAATGGGAACAAAATCTGACTCCCGCGCAGCGCCGCCAATTCGAACGTCAACGTCGCCTCGCCCGCACCAGCGGCTCGGCCATCGTCATCCCCGGCGGCTCGAGCGACTGGGGTGGCGGTTGGTCCGGCGGGGGCGGCGGGGGTGGCTGGTCTGGCGGCGGCGGGAGTTTTGGTGGCGGAGGCGCCTCCGGTGACTGGTGATCGGCGCTTCGCGAACCTTTGGAAAGAATTGCCATGATGACGTTATTTTCAGACGCCGAACGCGAGCGGATCTCAGCGGCGATCTCCGCTTCGGAACGCAACACCTCCGGCGAAATCGTGGCCGTCGTCACCGACATGAGTGACGCCTACCACTACGTTCCGTTTTTGTGGGCCGCACTGGCCGCATTGCTCGTGCCGTGGCCCCTGATCCATTTCACTTGGATCGCGGTACAATGGATCTATTTGATTCAGCTTCTCGTCTTCCTCGTTCTCTTAGCGGTTCTCTGGCCGAAGAAAATTCGCGTTGGCCTCGTGCCCCGCTCCATCCGCAACGCCCACGCCCACCGCCGCGCCACGGAACAATTCCTCGTCCAGAACCTGCACACGACGGCCGGCCGAACCGGCGTATTGCTGTTCGTTTCAGTCGGCGAACGGCACGCTGAAATTCTCGCCGATCGCAGCATCGACGCTGTCGTCCCGCCCGGCACATGGCAGCAGATCATCGACAGCCTGACGAAAGACATCGCGCAAGGCCACGCTGCCGATGGTTTCGTGCGCGCGATCGAACGCGTCGGCGAACATCTGAGCCAGCACTTCCCGCCCGGCACCCGTGATCCCAACGAATTGCCCAATCACCTGATCGTTCTGGACGGCTGACGCGAAATTCATGCTAGACGAGTGCCCGCGTGTCAGCTTGGGGGATCGGGACATGACGACCGGCATCTTGCACTCAACGCCTGGAATTAGTCCGGAGATCGCGCCGGTCGAGCGCGCACCTCTGCGAGCCCGCGTCTCGTGGATGCTGTTTGATTGGTCAGCCCAACCCTATTACACGCTCGTCCAGACATTCCTGTTCGCTCCCTATTTCGCTAATGCCGTCGCGGAAAACGCCGTCACCGGCCAATCGCTTTGGGGCTACGCAGCAGCAATCGCAGGCTTACTGATAGCAATCTTCAGCCCGCTTCTAGGCGCGATGGCCGATGGCCGCGGCCGCCGTAAACCGTGGATCGCTGGCCTGACTTTGATTTTCCTCGCCGGCCTCTCGACTCTTTGGCTGGCCACTCCGGGCGCCGACATGACGACCATCTGGATCGTGCTCGCTGGATTTATCGCAGCCACGCTTGCCGCCGAACTGATGGGCGTCTTCTCCAATTCGATCATGACCGGCCTCGTGCCCAAGGATGAACTCGGACGCTTGTCAGGCACGGGTTGGGCGGTCGGCTATTTCGGCGGCCTCGCGAGCTTAGCTCTGATTGCGGGCTTTCTCGTTCCCTTGCCGGGCGAAACCAAAACGCTGCTCGGCTTCGAACCGCTCCTCCAACTGAACGCGGCCGAGCGCCAAGGCGACCGCATCACCGGCCCGTTCGCCGCGCTTTGGTTCATGATTTTCATCATTCCGTTTTTCTTATTTGTGCCCGATCGACCGCTCGTCAAACCGCAAGGTCACGCCCACCGTTCGGCAACTACAGAACTGTGGGACACGATCAAGTCTCTGCCGTCGATGCCGAGCTTGCTGATCTTTTTGGTCGCCCGCATGCTCTATACCGACGGCCTCACTGCGATCTTCACGTTCGGTGGCATCTATGGCGCGTCGGTCTTTGGCTGGGGAGCTTTGGAACTTGGAATCTTCGGCATCGTGCTGACGCTCGTCGGCGCATTCGGCGCGCTGATCGGCGGGCGGCTGGACGACAAGCTTGGACCCAAGACGGTCATCATCGCAGCCCTTCTAATCCTGCTGTGCGGCGCGATCGGTATTCTATCCGTCGACCAGACGCACATTTTGTACGCGACCGACGTTGCCGCCAAAACCGTGGGCTCAAAGCCGTTCTCATCGATTGGCGAACAAACGTTCCTGGCTTTCGCAGTTATCGTCGGGCTCGTCGCCGCTCCCGTTCAAGCAGCAAGCCGATCGTTGCTCGCGAGGCTGGCGCCGCCCGAAAAGATGACGCAATTTTTCGGACTGTTCGCGTTTTCAGGCAAAGTCACCGCGTTCCTGGCGCCGTTCCTCGTGGCCGTTGTCACGCAACAAACCGGCAGCCAGCGCATCGGCATGTCGGCCGTGCTGGCATTCCTGATCGTCGGCATCGCCATGATGCTGTTCGTGAAGCCGGTGAGAAATGCTTAATGACTTATCCCCGCGCTTAAGGTTGACCTCGAGATAGAGTAGCGCAACGCTCCAAGTGGTGTATCTTGATATCGTGGGCAACGCTTCCCCAAGGATCATCGTCGGTCCGACAAAGCAAAGCGACCGCCGATTTTAGTGCCGGAAATGGCGCATACCGGTGAAAACCATCGCAAGCCCCCGCTCGTCGGCAGCCTTGATCACCTCGTCATCACGCATTGATCCGCCCGGCTGAATGACAGCCGTAGCACCGGCCTCCGCCGCCGTCAGCAATCCATCGGCGAACGGGAAGAACGCGTCCGACGCAACAACCGAGCCGCGCGTCTCAGGCTCGGCAAAGCCCGCTGCCTGCGCCGCGTCCTTGG
>JANOCZ010000343.1:0-2438 GCA_031412455.1 Hyphomicrobium sp.
TTATCACGTCATGGGCTTCATCGCCGACAGCTTGAATCGCATCGAACCGTCGGCGACGATTGCCGTATCTACGAAAGCGCGCCAACTCAAAGCCGCTGGACGAGATATTATTTCGCTATCGGCTGGCGAACCTGATTTTGACACGCCGCAAAACATCAAGGACGCAGCCAAGTCGGCGCTCGATGCGGGCAAAACCAAATATACCGATGTCGACGGCATCCCAGAGCTGAAAGCAGCCATCGTCGCCAAGTTCAAGCGTGAGAATGGTCTGGATTATAAGCCGAGCCAAGTTTCGGTCGGAACCGGCGGCAAACAAGTGCTCTATAACGCCCTGCTGGCGACATTGAATCCCGGCGACGAGGTCGTGATGCCGGCGCCATGTTGGGTGAGTTACGCCGACATCGTTATCCTCGGCGGCGGTAAACCTGTGTTCGCCGAGACGACCCTCGAAGACGGCTACCGGTTGCGCCCCGAAGTGCTGGAAAAAGCCATCACGCCCAAAACTAAATGGTTCATATTCAATTCCCCGTCGAACCCAACCGGCGCAGTCTATTCTTCAGCCGAGATCAAGCAGCTGACCGATGTCCTTTTAAAGCATCCTCACGTCTGGATCCTGACCGACGACATCTATGAGCACTTGGTCTACGACGGCTTGAAGTTCGCAACGGCCGTCGAAGTCGAACCGAAGCTCTACGACCGCACCTTGACCATGAACGGCTTGTCGAAAGCCTATTGCATGACCGGATGGCGATTGGGCTATGCGGCCGGCCCCGAACAGCTGATCAAGGCGATGTGCAAGCTGCAGTCGCAATCGACCTCGAACCCATCGTCGATCGTGCAATGGGCGGCCGTCGAGGCGCTTAACGGGCCGCAGGACTTCATCGCCAAAAATAACGCCACGTTCGTCGCCCGCCGCGACCTCGTGGTCAGCATGTTGAACCAAGCGAACGGTATCGTCTGTCCAAAACCCCAAGGCGCGTTCTACGTCTATCCAAGTATCAAAGGCGTGATTGGAAAAACCTCGAAGTCTGGCGTGCAAATCAAGAGCGATGAGGATTTTGCGACGGCGCTCTTGGAGGAAGAAGGCGTCGCCGTGGTCCACGGCGCGGCCTTTGCGGGTTCGCCGTCCTTCCGCGTTTCCTACGCTGCCTCAACCGAGTCGTTGAAGGAAGCGTGCACCCGCATCCAGCGGTTCTGCGGCAACTTGAAGTGACGGCAGGAATAGGCGGGCGCGCGATCGACCGGTCACCGTGGTCAATGACAAGCGCCAAACAAAAAGAGCGCACTCGTGAGCGCGCTCTCGCAACAGCCTGTTAGGCTGCATTCTAAACTTTGCGCTTCCCGTCTCCGCGGCTACGCGGTGGCGCCCGTCATAAACCGGCCTGAGAGCCAGCTCCACGCGGTCGCCGAATGTCCAGCAATCGACGGCTGTCCATCAATGGCTGGTACAACCGGCCGCCAAATGGCGAGCGAGGTCGACGGAAGCGTTCTGAAATCAAAGAGTGAAGGCTTCCGACCGAACGTGTCGGGTAGCTCTTCTTCGGCGACCATTACGTACCCTGCAGCATCGGCGGCAGACATCAGCGATTCGATACTCATCTTACCCAGCCTTCCAAGTCCTGAGCCAAATTCCCTCTGGCCCGTTCCGCTCCACGATCGAGTGCCCAAAACGATCTTGCAACGGACCAGTCCATCATGCGTCAAGTTTGCTTTAATTCAAGTTACTTTTGTCCTTCCATTACGCGAATTCTGAAAAACAGTTCCCCGCAAGCAGGGCGACGCAGCATACCCCCGGGGAAAACAGCCGTTTTGCACTGCAGTGCACCAAATAATCTGTCACGAAACCGTGCAATCGAATCTATTGCGCCGCTCTCATTTTGGGCAGACGATCTGCGATGCCGCTCCTTCCGAGGTGCGGGTGCGGCCCAGCGTTGGCACGCGCCTCGTCTGTGGAGGCAGCAATGGGAACGGTTGATGGATCTGTAGCCCCAAGGGGCGGAAACGGCACTTCAGGCGGAAGAGGTGGGGTCCGAGGCGCGCGCTGCATCGCGCTGATCGGGCCCTTCGCAAGCGGTAAAACCACGCTTCTAGAAGCCATACTGGCCCGCACCGGAAGCATCTCGAGACCCGGCTCGATCGCAGCAAAAAATACCGTCGGCGACGCCGCACCAGAAGCCCGCGACCACGCCATGAGCGTCCAGCTGAACGTCGTCGAAACGACATTCCTCGACGAGACTTTTACTTTCATCGATTGCCCAGGGTCGGTTGAGTTCTCTCATGAAGGCGCGCTCGCGCTCCCGGCGTGTGATGCAGCCGTCGTCGTCTGTGAACCAGACCCCAAGCGCGTGCCGGCACTGCAGATGGTTCTGAAAAAACTCGAAGACCTAGGCCTGCCGCATCTCTTGTTCCTCAACAAGATCGATAGCTGCATGACGCCG
>JANOCZ010000344.1:0-3600 GCA_031412455.1 Hyphomicrobium sp.
CAAGATCAAGCGCGCGCTGGATAACCTTCGGCACGGCCGCACCACATTCGTGATTGCTCATAGGCTGTCGACGGTTGCTGACGCGGATGAAATTCTGGTTCTCGATCAAGGGCGCATTGTCGAGCGCGGGCAGTTCAGAGAGCTGGCCGAGGGATCCGGACTATTCAGCCGGCTTGTGGCGGAAGGCGGGTTCACGATCCCTAAGACGACCGAGCACATCGAAGGCGGCAGCTAAGCGGCAACTCAAATCTTGTGAGACATGCGTTTGCGCTTGGTTTCCAAGTACCGCTTGTTGAACTTGTTAGGCACGATGACGATCGGCACGCGCTCAGCGACGCGGATGCCTAATTCGCTCAGCGCGCGCTCCTTCGCCGGATTGTTCGACAAGAGCTTAATCTCTTGCATGCCAAGATTGACGAGCGCTCGGGCGGCGAGACCATACTCGCGGCTGTCAACCGGTTCGCCGACGCTTATGTTTGCCTCGACCGTATCCAACCCCTTGTCCTGGAGCGCATAAGTCTGGATTTTTTTGAACAGGCCGATGCCTCGACCTTCGTGATAGGGAATGTAGACAATCGCTCCGAACGGCGAATCTATCACGGCCTTCAGCGCGGCCTGGAGCTGCTCATAGCAGTCGCACCGCAGGGAGTGAAAAATATCGCCCGTCACGCATCCTGAGTGGATGCGCACGATCGGCAGAGCTGCCTTGGCAAGTTTGCCCGCAGCCTGCGGCGCGCGATGTATCAGGACAAGCACCTGTTCGGCGTCCGTCTCGCCTTGGAAGGCGTGCGTCTCGAGCGTGACTTCGCGGCCCTCGAACTCGATCGGAAGGATCGTTTCGACGGACCAGTCGTCCGGCAGCTCGATCGAGGTTAGCGCACCCACGTTCAGTTCACTCCTTCGCGCTCGCGCGCTTGCCGACGAAACCCAATTACCACGGAGGCTTACACTGAAGGGTGTCGTGGTCATATGGTAGCCACCGCAGTCGTGGCAAGCCGCCACTTCCTATTGCGAGACTGGCACGGAATTGCGTCCCAGCCGCGTCAACTCTATTTTTGGGCAGCGGTCCATGACGCCGATGAGGCCCGCTCGCAGCGCTTCATCGATTGCGCCCGCATTTACTACACCAAGTTGCAGCCAGACGACCCTGATGCCCAGCCGCTCGCGGAGCGCTATGGCGTCGCGGACGACGGTTAGGGCATCGTTAGAGTTACGGAATATATCGACGACATCGATTGGAGCTGGAACGTCTGCCAGCGAGGCGTAGACCTTTTGGCCCAGAATTTCCTGGCCCGCCAAGCCGGGATTGACCGGGTGGACGGTGTAGCCGTTGGCAATCAAACTTTGCATTACGGTGTAGCTCGGGCGTTCCGGTTTGTTGCTCGCGCCGACGACTGCAAAGACTTTCGCGCTTTCGAGTATGCCCCGAATATCGGCGCTCGAATTGTGATCCGCCGTCATGTGGTGCCTGACCAGACTGGTGTGCGCTTTTCGATGAACGCGCTTATGCCTTCGGCAGCATCGATGGTCATCATATTCTCGACCATGATGCGCGTCGTGTATGCGTAGGCATCGGCGACGGGCAACTCGACCTGTTTGTAAAAGGCTGCCTTCCCTGTCGCCACCGTTGCCATCGATTTCGACGCGATCTTGCGCGCTACCTCGATCGCTTCGCAGTGCAAACGATCGGCCGGCACGACCCTATTGATGAGCCCAAATTGCGCGGCTTGCGTTGCTGAGAGGGTTTCTCCCAGCAGCAGCATTTCCATCGCGTGCTTGCGCGAGATGTTGCGCGACAACGCGACCATTGGCGTTGAACAAAACAATCCGATGTTGACGCCCGGCGTGCCAAACAGCGCGGTGTCGGCGGCGATTGCCAAGTCACAGGTCGCCACGAGCTGACAGCCGGCCGCGGTTGCCATTCCTTGGACGGCCGCAATGACAGGCTTAGGGGAAATGAGAATTTCCTGCATCAGGCCGGCACAAGCCGCCATAGCGGTTGCGAAAAAAGCGCGGCCACCGTCAGCATCCGCTCGGTGGGCTGTCAGCTCTTTCAAGTCGTGGCCAGATGAGAAAACCGGACCGTTGGCTGCGATTATAATCGCCTTAGTCGAGGCTTGGGCGCCAAGCTGTGATATCGCCTCGCGCAGCGAAGACATGAGGGACAGCGACAACGCATTGCGAACCTTAGCCCTGTTAAGCGTCAGGACCGCAACGCCCGGACAGGCGTAAGTTACCAACACATCCGGTCCGGGCGCGATCTCGTTATCTTGCATGTCCGTTCAGCGAACCATGGCTACTACTGCAGCGCTTTTTCAATCTCAGCGCGATGGACCTTCACGACTTCGATGTTCTCTTTATTCTGCAGCGGCGGCGTCGTCTTAATCGCTTCAGAGAGCTCCTCGACCAGTTGCTTCTTATCGGCTTCGGGAATGCTCTCATCCTTCTTCACGTCTTCCAGCTCTTTCTGCAGGGCCTCTACCGGATCTGTGAAGTTGCCGGTTTGTGTATCGAGCCCGGCCATTACGATCGAGATATTGGCGGCCACGTCGTCGAGTTCGGCGAAATCGTTAAAGCCGTGCTTTTTCGCAATGCCTTCAAGTTCCGCTTGAAGTGCTGGGTCCGGTTTTTCTCCCGCTGCCTGAATTTTTGACGCCATGGCGGCGAGATCGGTCTGAGCTTTGATGAAATTTGTCACTTGAGCGTCAGTTAATTTGATCTGCTTGACATCCTGGGCGCTGACTGTCGCCACGCCGATCCACAGGCTGGAGACCATCAGAGCCAATACTTTTGCGATACGACTGAAGCAGACCGTCATGGGCATTCTCCTCGATGAATTCTACCGTTGCAGATCTGTTCAAATCCGCTGGACCGCGATGCAGCGGACTTGAGCACTGGGACTGAGACAATAATAAGAAGTGTTACCCCCGTTTGTCAGTTCGTGAGCAAATCACGATTTGCGGTTCAGCGCACTGGTCAAGTGAAACAGCGCAGTGAAACGACCTCTGTCGGCGGCGCGCGTCCGTAAGTTGTCCGTTGCGTTACCAAGGTATCATATTACCTTTATAAGGTATCTTGTTACCGTAATATTAAGCTGCTGTTTCCATTGCGTAAATTCGCCACTATTTGCACTTGAAAGATCGACGCGGTGCGTATATCACACCCGAGCGCTGGCTTAGTGGCTGGCGAATTTATCTTTCGCCGCCAGCCGGCAGGAGCTTTCCTCGCAATGTCAACTTATGTAGCCAAGCCGGCAACGGTGGAGAAAAAGTGGATTCTGATCGACGCCGCAGGGTTGGTCGTTGGTCGGCTTGCCACTCTCGTTGCAACGCGTCTCAAGGGCAAACACAAAGCCATCTACACGCCTCACGTCGATTGCGGTGACAACATCGTCATCATCAACGCCGACAAGGTCGTGTTCACCGGCGCCAAGCGCGACGACAAAGTCTATTACCGCCACACGGGTTATCCCGGCGGCATCAAAGAGCTGTCGCCGAAGCAGATCTTGGACGGCAAGCATCCCGAGCGCATCGTTGAAAAGGCCGTGGAGCGCATGCTCGCGCGCGGTCCTCTCCAGCGCCAATTAATGCGTAACCTCCG
>JANOCZ010000345.1:0-6736 GCA_031412455.1 Hyphomicrobium sp.
GCCCGCGAAACAGCACGTTGTAATTCGCGTTCGAATTAAACGGCGGATCGAGATAAACGAGATCGACGCTCTCCGACTTGATCTGCTCGCGCAGCACGTTGAGATTGTCGCCGTAATAGAGATGATTGGCCATTCCGTCCCGCCGCTGGAAATACCCCTGAGCCGTGCACAATCGCCGCTTGACGAAGGGAACGCAAGGCGTACAAATTCATAGTGACAGGGGAGTTGCTGCGACTCGTGCGGGTCAAATCTTACAATGAAGCCGTGCGGTTGGCGCGATGCGCGGGCGAAGACGCCGCGAATCGGCGTGCGCGCAAGGCTGGCCGCAAGGCGTGGTCAGCCGCTGACCACAACCATGCCGCCCGCGTAACAGAGAAACTTCTCGTCGATCTCGGCTTCGACATTATCGGCTGGTTGGCAATCGCGGGCTTGACGCGCAATGAGCCCGACGAGCCGAAAGCGGCTAAAAAACCGAAGCGGCGTTCCAAGGCTCAGCCAGTTCAACTTAGCTTCGCGTTTTGTGCCTCAGGAACATCAGCAATGTTTGCCTGACGCGCTCGCAACACGCCCCCTAACTTATCCCCCTGCTTAACCACGCCCGCAACTTCCCGAATAAATCTCGCCCATTCTTATCCCCACCCCCTGACACCGCGCGCATCATCATCGCATTCGCTCGTGACGCGAGGGCTCTTCCGGAAAGTGCCTGAAGATACGAGCGGACGGTGCCGCACGCGGTCGAGGCCTGGTCGTCATGGATCCGGGCCGAGCAGGTCACTTCCTGCACGTGGCGGCGCGGAGTAACAGAGCTGCGCCGCGGGTGACTGCGCGCGTGGTCCGTCCAGCTGCGAGCACGTGTGCCAACACGCGTGACCCCGTTGGTTCCTATGGCCCATGCCTATCCAAGGAACAGCGCCTCGCAGGTCAGAGACCTTCTGACTCCGTCGTAAAACACCGGCGCGGACGGAGCAGGGCTCTGCTTTGTTTTGAATTCACAACAGGGCCTTGCGCGCCGCGCGTCCCTCGCAACTTCTCCACCGCTGCCGGGCCCGCGTGTCCGGCGGCGCGCGGAGCCGTGCAAACGCCTAGCCGCGACGAAGGGAAGGGGAGGGTCCCAACGCTGTATCAATATTTGCGGCATCAACATTCAAAGTGCGGAGGCCTGTTTGGAAGAGATCAGAAAAGCGATCGAGAAGGAGCTCCTAGAGAGAGCCGCGCGCAAGGGACGCGTGCAACGCGAACCACGAGGACGACCGAGCGCTAGCTCGACTTTGATCAAAAGACTGATCGAGCTCCGTCGAAGCGGGATGGACTGCGATGCCGACGAAAACGCCCCGCTGCCGATGACGCCGGAGGAAATTCGCGAGAAGCGCCGTCGCACGGCCGCGGAGCTCATTTCCTTGCCGGCTATCTGCCCGCTGCGCTGTTGCCGCCGGCGCGGCCGCTGCCTTGGGTATCGCCTTGTGTGCCTCGAGCGTCATCGCGGGACGGCGGCGCGGCGCATCAATCTGATGATGGGGTTTCAAGTCACCGATCCAGCTAACGCGGATACGGACGACGGCCGCTTGTGAGGAGGGCAGGAGAGCCGGGCGGCTTTCCAAGCTGCTTTCTGGGCTGCCTGGGCTGCTTTCGAAGAAGCGCTCCGGGTCAATCACCCACCATGCCACAAAGCCTTTTTCGCGTAATACATATTATGGAAATAAGTACATGACGTTGCTGGACTACCAATTAGTTAGCTTGACTTCGACGCCTGTGTCTAGGCGGCTACGCCGCCATCTCCCGTTTGGCTGCTCGCGCCAGGAAACCCGAGCGGCTCAAGCCTTCGGCCTCGGCGTAACGATCGATTTCGTCGAGAATATCCGACGGCAGCGTAATGTTGATCCGCACCGACTTCGCGGCATGCTTGGGCGCATCGACGAGGATCGCAACCGCGTCGCGATGCTCGCGCTCTGCCATGATGTGCTCGATCGAGGCCGGCTCGGGCAAGGGTTCGCCATCGGCGAGAAAGCCTTCAAGGTGCAACGCCAGCGCTTCCGTGGCCAGCGCGCGCGCCTCGTCAAGCGTTGTGCCGGCCGTCACGCAGCCCGGAAGATCTGGAAAGGACACGCCGAAATCGCTGTCGGCCTCTTTGTGGATCAGCGCAATATAGGGGCGCATTTTGCAATTACCTGAGCTTAAGCGCTGCCTGTTTTTCAATCGAACGAAGGGTTCCGATTGGCAGGTCGCGGCTTGGGTGAGGAACAGTTAAACGTCCGGGTTTGTTGAGATGTTTGAACTGAACGTGGCTGCCCTTTTGAGCTACCTCGAACCAGCCATCGGCGTGCAGCTTCGATAACACCTCCCGGCTATTCATGCGTATAAATACACACAAGTAGCGGCCGGTCAAGTGTATAAATACACACTCGACCGGTGCGATGGGTGTCTCGTCTCACTTATCGCCCTTCTCGTGGAAGTCGGCGACGAACCGGTCGAGCAGCCGGACGCCCCAGCCCGAGCCCCAGCTCGTGTTGAAGTCGGATTTGGCGCCGTCCATCGCCGTGCCCGCGACGTCCAAATGGCACCACGGCGTGTCCTTGATGAAGCGCTGCAGGAAGGCTGCCGCCGTGCACGATCCGCCCCAGCGCCCGCCGGCGTTCTTCATGTCGGCGAATTTCGAATCCATCGCCTTGTCGAAGGCCTTGTCGAGCGGCATCCGCCAAATCTTCTCGCCCGTCACGCGCGAGGCAGCCGACAATTCATCGGCGAGCTTGTCGTCGTTGCAGAACATGCCGGCGAACTCCTTGCCGAGCGCGATCATAATGGCGCCGGTCAACGTCGCCAGGTTGACGATCAGCTTCGGCTTGAATTTTTCCTGCGCGTACCACAGCACGTCGGCCAGCACGAGGCGGCCTTCAGCGTCGGTGTTGATGATTTCGATCGTCTGGCCCGACATCGACGTGACGACATCGCCGGGGCGGACCGCGCTGCCCGACGGCATGTTCTCGACGCAGCCGATCAGTCCGACGACGTTGACGTTGGCCTTGCGTTCGGCGAGCGCATGCATGACGCCGATGACGGCGGCCGAGCCGCCCATATCGCCCTTCATGTCTTCCATGCCGCCGGCGGGCTTGATCGAGATGCCGCCGGTGTCGAACACGACGCCCTTGCCGACGAAGCAGATCGGCTTCTGCTTCTTGTTGCCCTTGGCGCCATTCCACACCATCACCGCCATGCGCGAGGGCCGCTCACTGCCCTGCCCGACGCACAAAAGCGAGCCCATACCGAGCTTTTCCATGTCTTTGACATCGAGGATCTCGACGTCGACGCCAAGCTTCTCAAGAGCTTTCGTCTTCTCGGCGAGTTCGACCGGTCCCAGGATATTGGCTGGTTCGTTGACGAGATCGCGGGCGACGTTGACGCCATTGGCAACGGCTTTGAGTGCGTGGAACGCGGCCTTTGCTTTGTCTGGATGGGGCACATGAATGACGAGCTTCTTCAAGCCGTCCTTGTCGGCTGGGGCGTCATCGGAATTCTTCTTGGTCATATATTTTTTGAAGTTGTAGTGACGCAACATGGCGCCCTGCGCGATCGTCGCTGCGATCTCGTCGGGCTTCATATCTTCCGTCGCGTCGCAATCGACGATGACGCTCGCGGAGGTGCTTTTGCGCGACCCGATAGCGCCGGCGATCGCGCCACCGAGTTCGATCATTTGCAATTCGGTCAGGTTGGCGTTGCGGCCAATACCGGCGACGATCAAGCGATCGATGCCGATCTTGGCGGGCGCGAAAATCTCCAACGTATGTTTGAATTTGCCTTTGAAATCGGCGGCCGCGGCGGATTTCAAAATCGCTCCGGCCGATTTACTGTCGAGGTCTTTGGCCTTCGATCCAAGCTCGTTGCCTTCGGCGGAAAGGACCACGGTCACTGCCTCGGGATCGGCACTCAGGCTGGCGAACGAAATGTCGAGGCGGTCGGACATAGAAAGTGGTCTCCAGATGTTGGGAGGGCGCGGGAACGGCTCGGCGGCGGCATATCCACCGGTTGGGCTCGAAGCCAGCACATGCGCGGGATATTTGCGCACATTAGACAAACCGGACTTGGTGGCAAGCCTCGAGCCTGGGCGGGGGCAACTCGAACTAATCGTGGACAGCGGCGCCAATCGCGTTATTGCACGTCTCAAACCGCGCGGCCGCACGCCTGCGGCGGCGAATTCGCGGATGATTTGGGCTGGCGCGCTAAGCCTCTCAAATTAGCCGAAATTTGGCCACCGTGTCGGGCGATGGTCGAAGGTGGCGCTGGGGGCGCCGGGATGCGCGTCAGCGGGCATCAAAGCGTTGAGAGAGGGGACGCCAGCTTACGCTCATGGGGATTTTCTCGCGATATGTGTTCCGTCAAGCGGCGGCGGCATTCCTGCTCATCCTGCTGTCATTGTGCAGTGTGGTGTGGATCGCTCTCGCCTTGCGTCAGCTCAATGTCGTGACGAGCCAGGGTCAGGATACCTGGACGCTCATGAAGATGACGACGCTGGCGTTGCCCAATCTGATGGCGATCATTGCTCCCGTCTCGTTTTTAATCGCAGCACTCCACACCTTGAACCGGCTCAATACCGACAGCGAATTGATCGTGTTGACGGCATCGGGTGCTACCGTCTGGACTGCCGCGCGACCGCTTCTACTCCTGGCGACGATGGTCACGGTTGGCTTAGGGCTCATCAATCATGTGGCGCAGCCGTGGAGTTTCCGGCTGCTCAAGGATTACATCATCCAGATGCGCACCGACCTGCTGACGCAGGTCATTCAGCCCGGGCGGTTTACGAGTCCCGAAACCGATTTGACGTTCCACATTCGCGAACGCGCCCTCAACGGCGAGCTGATCGGCCTCGTCATGCATGACACGCGCGACAAAGCGCAGTCGCAAAGCTACCTCGCCGAGCGCGGTGTGATCGTGAAGCAGGAGCCAACGGCCTATCTCGTCATGTCGGCTGGACACATCATCCGCCGCAGCGATCCCAAACAGCCGCCGCAGATCGTTGCGTTCGACAAGTACGCCGTCGATCTTGACCAGTTCGAAGCGCAGGGCACCGACGCTGGCGAGTTAAAGCCGCGCGAGCGCTATCTCGACGAGCTTTTATCGACAGATCCCAAATGCAAGATCTGCAAATCTCAGGCGGGGCAATTCCGTGCCGAGCTCAACGAGCGGTTTGCAAGCTTGCTCTACCCGATCGCCTTCGCCTTCATCATTGTCGCGTTCGTCGGGCAGGCGCGATCTACGCGATCAAGCCGTATGGAAAGTCTCGTCGTCGCATTTCTCCTCGCTGTCATGTGCCGATTGGGCGGTTTGGCCTTAAACAACCTCGTGACCGCCCAAGCCAGTTTCGTGCCGGCCATGTACCTGCTTCCGGTTGCGGCCATCGTGTTGGCGCTTGTCGTGATCAAAGGCGCCGATCATCATCGCAGCGGGTTGGCCGTCATAGATCGCATCGTCGCGGCCTTAACGCCAATTGGCGAGCGGGTTGCCTCCATGTTCCGGCGGCCCCGGCGGCAGGTGGTGGCACCATGATGCGCAATCTCACCTTCACCCTCTACATCGGCCGCCGGTTCTTGACCGGCATCATGGCGACGCTGTTGATCTGTTCGTTGTTGATCTTCATGATCGACCTGCTCGAGTTGCTGCGCCTCTCGGGTAAATACGGTTCCGTCTCGGCGGGGAGCCTGGTGACAATCGCGCTGATGCGACTGCCCGCCTACACCGAATTCCTCTTCGGCTTTGCGGTCCTTGTCGGCAGTATTGGCGCGCTGCTGTTTCTCAACCGCAAAAGTGAACTGGCGGTGATGCGCGCTGGTGGCATGTCGGTCTGGCAATTCCTGTGGCCGGGAATGCTGGTCGCGTTTCTGCTCGGGTTCGCCGGTATGGTCGTGTTCAATCCGATCGCCGCTGCTGGGCGCGCCGATGCTGAAAAACGCTTCGCCAAGGCGTTTGGACAGGATGCCAATCTGCTGAAGGCGCAGGGGGGTGGCTCGTGGTTACGCCAGGATGGGGCGGACGGTGAATCCGTCATCGGCGCCGCCGCTGCCTCAAACCGCGGGCTGACGCTGACCGGCGTGATGGTCTTGTCATACGACAAAGCCGGGCACTTTTCAGAGCGCATCGATGCTGCAACCGCGAAGCTGCAGGAAGGCTACTGGCAGCTCGACAATGCCTGGGTCGCGAGGCTCGGCCAAGTGCCGGAAAAATTTGATCGCTATCTGGTCTCGACCTACTTGACTCCTGATCGCGTGCAAGACGCTCTCGGAACGGTGTTCTCGGTATCCTTCTGGGAGCTGCCAGGACTCATCGAAGTTACTGAAAAGGCAAAGCTTTCAGCTGAAAAACTGAAGATACAGTATGAAGTCTTGTGGTCGCGCCCGTTGCTATGCGTGGCGATGGTCCTTTTGGCGGCCACTGTGTCATTGCGGTCATTCCGCTCCGGCGGCATCCAGACTATGGTTGCCACTGGGATGATTGGGGGGTTCGCCTTTTTCTTGGTCTCTGAAATATCAAGACAAATCGGCGTTGCCGGACTTGCGCCCGCCTGGGCTGCCGTTTGGTTACCGGTGGTCTTGTTATTGGTCATTTCGTCGACGGTGCTGCTGCACCAGGAGGACGGCTGAGTGATGCGTCAGACGCGGACACCGCAAGAGGGTTGCGGAACGTCACGCGAGACGTCCTTTCATTTCAAAGTGAGGGGGACGGCTCGTGCGGGCGCTTGTGCGCTGCTGCT
>JANOCZ010000346.1:0-2264 GCA_031412455.1 Hyphomicrobium sp.
CAGCTCGCCCCAGCTTGGAACGAAGGTGATACGCACCAGGGTGGGTTTGGATGCATGCCGGCGCCGTATGGCAGCCCGTATCGCCAATGCCATAGCCACCGTAAACGCCCAGCCGCGGCTCGTGGGCCGCGTCGCGACGCCTGCTTGCGCGGCCAAGCCTGCCGGTTTAGCAACGCGCCAAGGATCGATTTACGGGAGATTTTCAGATGTCGGACACGAGCGACGTGCATGCGCAATTGGCCAAACTTCAGCGCGAGAACGCCGAGCTGTCTGGCATGACGCTGGCCACCGGCGTGATCCTGACGCAGCTCCTGCAGCGCATCTGCGCGCGTGAGCTGAATCCGCAAGCCGCTGCCGGCCGCATCATGACCCAGGCGCGGGACGCAATCGAAGGTTTTGCCGCCGCCGAACATGCCGACCCTGTCATGAAGGCCCGCGCGCTCGATGCCGTGAAGCAGTACGAGGAGCAGATCCGCAGCGCGCTCGCCGTTTGACGCCCGCCGGCTAGCTGCTAGCATCCGAGCCTTCGAGGCGAGGCGAACGCGAGGGCGATCATGTTTCCAATCGGCGACGACAATACCGGCCGCCACGCGACGCCGATCGTCACGTTTGTCCTGATCGCCATCAACATCGCCGTGTTCCTGCTCGAACTGCAGGGCGGCGACGAGTTCATCCGCCGCTGGTCTTTCATCCCGGCGCGCTTTTCCGCCGACCCCGTAGGCAACGTGCCGACGTTGCTGACGGCGATGTTCATGCACGGCGGCTGGATGCACTTGTTCGGCAACATGCTCTACCTGTGGATCTTCGGCGACAACGTCGAGGACCGCTTCGGCAAACCGGCCTTCCTGACGTTCTATCTGCTGACCGGCGTCGCCGCCTCGATGGCGCAGTACGTCGTCAACCCGGCGATGACGATCCCCAACGTCGGCGCGTCGGGCGCAATCGCCGGCGTGCTCGGCGCCTATATCCTGATGTTCCCGCGCGCGATGGTGCGCGTCGCCGTCGGCTTTAATGTCATCGCGCTGCCAGCGCTCGTCGTGCTCGGCTTCTGGATCGCGTTGCAGTTGTTCTCGGGCGTCGGCTCGATCGCCCAGACGGATGAGACGGCCAACACCGGCGGCGTCGCCTACATGGCCCACGTCGGCGGCTTCGTCGCCGGTTTGGTGCTGACGTTCCTGTTCCGCGGTCGCGGCGGCGGCACGGGCCTCGGCTCCGAACGCGGCGCGTGAGCGGGCGCGGCGATCGTTCGCGCGGCGGTCATCGATGACCCAAGCGCGCGAGTGATCATTCTGCGGCCAACGCAGCGCGCTGCCGCGCATGATAAGCTTTCATCCGGGCACTGCGTAATGCGCTGTCGCGCTGTTTGGCGCGCAAGCGCAAGCGGTCCGTCATCCGATCCGGGCGCTGCGGGAGCTTCGATTGCTTGCGCCGCTCAACCCGTTCGATGACGTGCCGCCACCGGCGATCCAGTGTCCAATATTTGCGCTTGTGCCGTTTGATGACGACGCGGATCTTGACCATGTGCCGCCAGTGCTTCGGCTTCCTGGGCTTTTTCATCGGCCGTTTCGCCTCTTGATAGGGTGATACAACTTGGTGCTGCGAGGAGGGGCGTGGGCGGAGGGTGGTTTTCAAAAAAGGAGCGGACCGGCCGCGAGGCCGCGCTTTGGTTAGTAAAGAAGTGCGAACTCAAGGCCGGTCCACGGCAACGATGATGGGGTCAGTCGCGGCGCCACTTTCACCGGCGGGCTGCTCCGCACGCGGGGCATCTCACCCCCACGCGGACGACGCTCGACCTTGGTCCCGCTGCGTGCATGGCGCAGCCGGACGTCATTGCCTCCGCCCCGGCAGCATCCGGTGCCCCGGACGCCACCCTTTATCGAGGCGGTTGCGAGGAGTATGCGGCGCGCGTGAGAGGAGGGGGAAAAGTTTTTTGCGGGGTGCGGACGCGGAATTGAGGATGTGGTTAGTGAGGGGGATAAGTGCCCCTACTCAAATTCGTCATCCCCGCGCGACTCCTTAGAAGTCCCTTTAGGGGCCGCTCACGGCACGTGAGCGGATCCTGCGGCGGGGATCCAGTCAAGCTTCAGACTTGAATTCCCGTCGCGGGCTTGGACGGGTCCCGGCCTAGTCCCGATGGCGCGCGTTGCGCGGCATCGGCGCCGGGATGACGGTGGGTGGAGAGTGCAGCATCTTCCCACTTGCGTTCCCGGCCGCAGTGTCGCCGCGCCAGCGGCAAAACGAAGAGCCGGAATCACGTCCAATCG
>JANOCZ010000347.1:0-2466 GCA_031412455.1 Hyphomicrobium sp.
AGTTCTTAAGCGAAATGGCACTCAGCAAGACCTCACGCAACTGCGGCGCAATGTCAGCCGAGCGTGCCCCCTCACGGCCACTTCACGACAGGGGGCATCGACGACAAGATGCTATCGACATTGCCGCCGGTCTTGAGGCCAAACGTCGTGCCCCGGTCATAGAGCAAATTGTACTCGACATAGCGTCCACGGCGGATCAGCTGTTCGTCGCGATCGGCCTCGGTGTAAGGCAACGCATAGTTGCCCCGAACGAGCATTGGGTAGACAGCGTTGAAGCCGCGGCCGACATCCTTGCTGAACGCCAACGCCGCATCGAAGCCACCCTCTGCCTCGGAAGGCGTGACATAATCGTAGAAGATGCCGCCAATACCGCGCATTTCCTTGCGGTGCGGCAGGTAGAAATAGTCGTCGCACCACTTCTTGAATTTTGCGTAGTCGGCAATCGGGTGCCCATCGCACGCCGAGTGCATCGCCGCGTGGAACGCCATCGTATCGGCATCGTCCTGGCGGCGGCGCCGATCAAGTACCGGCGTGAGATCGGCCCCACCCCCAAACCACCACTTGTTGGTGACGACCATGCGCGTATTCATGTGCACGGCGGGTACGTGCGGATTTTTGGGATGCGCAATCAGCGAAATGCCCGAGGCCCAGAATTGAGGGTTGTCTTCACCACCTGGAATTTGCTTGCGAAACTCCGGCGCGAATTCTCCAAACACGGTTGACGTGTGCACGCCGACCTTTTCGAACACGCGGCCATGCATCATGCTCATCCGGCCGCCGCCGCCTTTGTCGCCCGAGTGGTCGGTGCGGTCCCACGGCGTGCCCGTGAACGTGGCAGCCGGCTCGTCGCCGTGCTGCGCGTCGGCCGGCAGCGACGCCTCGAGCTTTTCCAAGCTCTTACAAATTTCGTCGCGCAGCGTCTCGAACCAAGCGCGCGCTGCGGCCTTATAGAGGTCCAATGTCGTGTCGGGAGCGTTCATGACACACCGTCGCTTGTGCTTGTCATTCGGGGCTTGTGGTTCATGCTCGTCTTGTTTTTGGCAAAAAGCCCCGCTATCGGACGGCTTCCGCCCCATAACTGATAATCTGCGTCTTACGCCTTACGGATGGCAACGGCTGTGCCGTCTCCGGCGCGATAGTAACGAACCTTATTCAAACGAGAGCTATAGACGACAAAATCGTGAAAGATCACCGTGATGTTGCGACGCTTTTATACCTGGTTCGAAAATCGTATCGACCCTTTCGCGCGGCCCGGTATCATCCGTCCACCGCAGACATTAGGCGCCTTTTATTGGCATTACGTCAAGCCCGTTTGGCCAGCGTTCGCCGTGCTGATGGTCGTTGGCTTTCTCGGCTCGATCACCGAGGTGATGCTGTTTGCTTTCATCGGCCAGCTCGTC
The DNA here is from genome assembly GCA_031412455.1 of Hyphomicrobium sp. Classification (GTDB taxonomy): domain Bacteria; phylum Pseudomonadota; class Alphaproteobacteria; order Rhizobiales; family Hyphomicrobiaceae; genus Hyphomicrobium_B. Next base: position 1,401 of record JANOCZ010000347.1, read on the forward strand.
GATCTGTTGCGCGCCGCACCGAACCCTCAAGCGTTCTTTGCCGACAATGCGATGCTGCTCGCCTCGATGGCGTTTTTGGCGTTGCTGGCCCGCCCCGTCATCTTTCTGTTTCATGATCTGATCAAGAGTCAGGTCGTCGCGACAACGTTCACCAACCGCGTCCGCTGGCAGACCCACAGCTACGTGCTGCGTCAGTCGATGGGTTTCTTCCAAAACGATTTTGCCGGCCGCATCGCCAACAAGATCGTACAGACCGCACCCGCTCTGAGAGAGAGTGTCGTCCAAGCGATCGATGCGATTTGGTACGCAGCCGTCCAATTCTTCGGCGCCATGGTGCTGTTCATCGCAGCCGATGCGCGCCTCGCCATTCCGCTCCTCGTTTGGCTGGCGGTCTATATCCTCGCGATCCGCTATTTCGTGCCGCGCATCAAAGTGCTGTCGACCGATACATCCGAAGCTCGCTCGATGCTCGTCGGCCGCATCGTCGATAGCTATACGAACATCCTGACGGTGAAACTATTCGCCCACGCAGAGCGCGAAGACAGCTACGCGAGCGTCGCGTTCCGCGAGCAGATGGAAAAGTGGCAAGCCTCACTGCGCCTGATCACGACCATGGAACTCGCCCTGTCGATTCTCAACGGGACGATGATCGTCGCCACCAGCGCCGTCGCCTTGTGGCTGTGGAGTACGGGCGCAATTTCGACCGGTGCAATCGCGACCATCGTCGCGCTCGTCGTGCGCATCGACACGATGTCGGGCTGGGTCATGTGGACGATTTCCGGAATTTTCGAGAATATTGGCGTCGTGCACGAGGGCATGGAGACGATCTCCAGACCGCAGACTGTTCTGGATAAGCCCGCAGCCAAGCCTCTGGTCGTCGCCAAGGGTGAGATCGTGTTCGACAATATTTGCTTTCACTACGGCACGTCGAAGGGCACGCCCGGCGGAGAGCCCGACCGCGTGATCGATAACCTGGAACTGCGCATCGCCCCCGGCGAGAAAGTTGGCCTCGTCGGCCGCTCCGGCGCCGGCAAATCAACGCTCGTCACTTTGCTGTTGCGGTTCT
>JANOCZ010000348.1:0-4113 GCA_031412455.1 Hyphomicrobium sp.
GAAAGCCGGGTGCGCGATTGGGTGGCGTGGGAAACTCTGGCGGAGACGCGCGAAAGCGAAAATTGCAGAATTCGGCAATTGTGACAGTTTTTTTCGTTGCCGACGCGCATATGCCGCTTCAATAGTCGGGCGCCGAGACGAATTGTTTTTCATATCTGCTGTATCAGGGCATCATGGCCTATCGGTTCAAGCTCAAAGAAAATGTCAGCAAAAGTTTCCGGCGCATCGCGTTGGAACAAATTGATATCGCGCTTGGGCATCTGCAGGGCGACAATGTCGGTCCGAGCGGTATTCATGGAAGCCGGAAGGCGATGAAGCGGTTGCGGGCCCTGGTCGAGGCGTTCGCGCCGTTGATTGGCGTCAAGGCCGCGAAGAGCCACAACAACGCTGCGCGAGATATTGGGCGGATGCTTTCTGCTTGGCGCGATGCCGATGTGAGTGCCGAGACGATCAATAAGCTCGAAGCGCATTATGGGACGGAGGGTGCTACTGCGCTGCGCGGGCTGCGGCAGCATTTGATGGACAAAGGGCGGGCGCGATTAGGCGCGGTGCCGGCCGAAATATTGCTCGAGGCGCGCGACCGACTGTTGAGCGAGCGGCAGCGGTTTGTCGCAACGGAACTCGAGACGCGTCAATTCAAAGCTGTGATCGATGGCATCGAAGACAGCTATCGGCGTGGCCGGGCCGCGATCAAGACAGCGTATCGCAAACCAACCGACGAGAATTTTCACGATTTGCGGAAGGCCGTGCAGACGCACTGGCGGCAGATGGCGCTTTTGACTCGCGCTTGGCCCGATGAGTTCGAGGCGCGCGTGGCGGCGGCTCGCGAGCTGTCGCAATATTTGGGCGACGATCACGATCTTGCGCTGTTGGCTCAGAGCACTGCGCAGCTTGGCGATCGCGACCGGCAAATGGCCGGTGAGTTGTGCGCCTGCCGGCAAGGCGAGTTGCGGCAGCTCGTTGACAGTCGCGTGCGCCGCCTGTTTGCCGAGAAGCCAAAGGCGTTTTCGCGGCGCATGTCGCTTTATTGGGAACTGGGCCGGAACATTAAAGCTCACGCAAAGATCGCCAAACGGCGTCCGTCTAGTGTGGCCAGCCCCGAGGTGCCGCTGCCGCTGGCGGCTGATGGATCACCGCCGCGTGTTGCGGCTAAAGCTCCCGCCAGTCCCCCGTCGCTCCGCAGCGTCTGATCAGCTAAGCTCCCCGCATCTCAGCGGCGAAGGGGCAGCGCATGAACGAAATTATTAAAGGCGGTCGCTTCGAGCCGGATCGCTCGGCTTGGCCCGCGGGGCATCCAGCCGCCAACTACGGGCGCATCGGTGTGCTGCTGCTCAACCTGGGTACGCCAGACGGCACCAGCTATTGGCCGATGCGGCGATATCTCAAAGAGTTTCTATCCGACGAGCGGGTGATTGAGGAGCCGCGTTGGAAATGGTGGCCGATCCTCAATCTGATCATTCTGACCGTGCGGCCGAGCCGGAAGGGCCGCGACTACGCGACGATCTGGAATAACGAGAGGGACGAGGGGCCGCTCAAGACGATCACGCGAAGTCAGGCCGAGCAGCTTGCGAACCGGATGGCCGAACATCCCCGGCTCGTGGTCGACTGGGCGATGCGGTACGCTAATCCCTCGACGGAGAGCCGGATCAACGCGCTCAAAGATGCCGGGTGCGATCGGATTTTGCTGCTGCCCATGTATCCGCATTATGCGGCGGCGACGTCGGCAACGGCGTGTGACGAGGCATTCCGCGCGTTGATGAAAATGCGCTGGCAGCCGGCCGTTCGCGTTGCGCCCAGCTATCACGACGATTCCGTCTATATCGATGCGCTGGCGCGCTCGATGACGGCCAGCATGGCGAAGCTCGATTTCGAGCCTGATAAAATCATCGCGACGTTTCACGGCATGCCGCAGAAATATCTGGAGAAGGGCGATCCGTATCATTGCCAGTGCCAGAAGACGTCACGTCTGCTGCGCGACAGGCTTGGTATTGCGCCGGACCGTTGGTTGACGACATTTCAATCGCGGTTTGGGAATGACCCGTGGCTGCAGCCTTACACCGACAAGACCGTCGAGCGGCTGGCGAAGGAGGGTGTACGCAAGCTCGTTCTCGTGGCGCCCGGTTTTTCTGCGGACTGCCTCGAGACGCTCGAAGAGTTGAATGGCGAGAACCGGCATATCTTTGAAGGCAACGGCGGCGAGAAATTCGCGTATCTGCCGGCGCTGAACGATTCAGCCGAAGGGCTGGATGTGATCGAGGCGATCGCGCGGCGCGAGTTGTCAGGCTGGCTTTAGTTGAGGGGCTGTAGCTCGTTAGACGACGCCGAGGCGGAGCAAATCATGCACGTGGATGACGCCCACGGGCTTTGATTTCTCGACGACGAAGAGCGCCGTAATGCGCGATGCGTTGATGACTTCGAGGGCGGCGGAGGCCAGCATGGATGGCGATATCGTCTTGGGCTTCGTCGTCATGATCTGATCGACGGTCGCATGGAGAAGATTGACGCCCATGTGGCGGCGAAGGTCGCCGTCGGTGATGACGCCCAGCAGTTTGCCGTCCTTATTGACGATGCCGAGGCAGCCGAGACTCTTGGCTGTCATGGTGACGAGGGCCTGGGCCATAGGCTCGCCGGTTTCGACAAGCGGGAGGCGGTCGCCTTTGTGCATCACGTCGGAGACGTATTTCAGGTTGGCGCCGAGCGAGCCGCCGGGGTGGAAAATCTTAAAATCGTGAGCGGTGAAGCCGCGTTCTTCGAGGAGTGCGATCGCCAGGCTGTCGCCGAGCGCCAACTGCATCGTGGTCGAGGTTGTCGGTGCTAAGCCGTGCGGACAGGCTTCCTTGGCACGCGGCAAAACGAGAACCACATCAGAATTCTGGCCAAGCGCGCTGTCGGTGCGCGACGTGATCGATACGAGCGGGACGGCGAAGCGGCGCGAGTAGGTGATGATCGGCTTTAGTTCGACTGTTTCACCCGACCACGACAAGGCGAGGATCAAGTCATCGCGCGTGACCATGCCGAGGTCGCCGTGGGAGGCCTCGCTTGGGTGGACGAAAAATGCCGGTGTGCCGGTCGAGGCGAAGGTGGCGGCGATCTTCTGGCCAACGTGGCCGCTCTTGCCGATGCCGGTGACGATAACGCGGCCTGAGACGCTGTGCAGGCGTTTCACCGCATCGGCAAAAGGTGCTGCCAGTTCCCCGCGCAGGCCGTCGGCGAGTTGGGCCAAGCCGTCGCTTTCGAGCGTCAGCGTGCGAACCGCGGAGATCGCCGCAGCGGGTAGCGATTTTTTGGATTTGTCAGCAGGTTTCGAACGGGTGACCGCGGCGGCCGGCTGCGGTTTTGTCTTCAATATGCTCATTCAGACCCCGGCGTAGCGGCGTTGATGGCCGTGTTCTCGCGACCCCGTGACGGTCCGGCTTTGTAGCAACAACGACGGTCAGCTTCCAGCGCATTGATGAATGGTCCACTGGTTAAGTCGGCTTGTTTCGGCTCGGCGTTTAAGTGGCCATTAACTTCGGCTGCCTACAGTCGCGCTTCATCTGTGTGCGTTCGTGAGGTTTCGTTTCATAGGACGCCGCAGAAATGGGCGACCGGCGCTTTGCCTGGTTAACGATTGGTGTTGCGATCGCGCTGCTGCCGGGTGGCGACGCTGCGCATGCGCAAGAACGGTTGGCGCCTGGTGCGCTCGAGCGGGTCCGGCCAGCGGGGCAAACGAACGCGACGCAACCGTCCGCCACGAGTCGTACGCGCGGACAAGTTGACAGCGGCGATGATGCTTATGCGGCGCCTGGAATTCCACCGCCTGTTCCCGTCGATGATATTGGCGAAATCCAACCGGAACCGGATCTCCTCGATCCTGTGCCGCGAGCCGGGCAGCGTCCGGTGTTGCAAGACGGCGATTTGACTGCTGATGAGTTCCAACCGTCGCTGCGCGATGGCATCGTCGATATTGGCGAGCCATTGCCGCCCGAGGATGGGACTGATCCGGTGACCGTCGATACGCGTCCGCCTGAAGATCTCGCGGTGTTTGAAAATCCGCCAGCTGGATTTGATCCGCTGCTGTTCCAGATCGAAGACATCGATCCGATTCTCGACAACCGGACGACGACACGGCTG
>JANOCZ010000349.1:0-3029 GCA_031412455.1 Hyphomicrobium sp.
ACGGCACGGAGATTTTATTTGGGCGATCGATCCGATCGATGGGACCGCAAATTTCGTCAACGGGTTCCCGCTTTTTGCCGCGTCGATCGGCGTGCTTTACCGCGGCGAACCGATTGCCGGTGCCGTGTGGTGTTCAACGAGCCATAAGCTGCGCTCTGGCGTCTATCATGCGCGACGTGGTGGGGCGCTGCATTTTAATTCCGAGGCTATCAAAACGCAGAACAACCCCAGTGTGCGGCGGTCACTTGCCGGAGTGCCAGCCACGCTGTCGGGAAAATTTCCGTGGGAGTCGCGCAAGACGGGTTCGGCCGCGATCGAGTGCGCGTTCACGGCTGCCGGGCTGCTGCGGGTGGCGAAATTCGAGCATCCCAATTTGTGGGATGTGGCTGGGGGAATCCCGCTCGTGCTCGCGGCTGGCGGAATTGTTTATGAGAAAACCGATGCCGGTTGGACGCGTATGGATCGCTTCGAGGGGCCCTCTTCGAAGGAGATCGGCGATTATGATCTTGGCGTTTGGCGGCGGCCGTTGATCGTGGGTGCTCCCGAGGCCGTGCTGCAATACTGCGCGTTTGAAAACGCGGATCGGGCGGGATCTGACGAGACATCCTCGCCCAGCAGTTTGTTTGGCTAAGGTCTGCCGCTTCCGACAATGGTCAGGCGAAGCGTTCGAGAACCTTGAGCGCTGAAGCTGCGATTTTTTGCTCGGTTGTAAAAAATCCCACCCAAGGATCGCTGCTCGGCAGCTTCACGTTGGCGACTGTAAATTGGTCTGGTCTTTTAATGCGCGACAAGCTTTGCCACGCGACCGGCATCGCGATGCTGGCGCTGTCGCGCGCGCGCACCGAATAGGGCAAGATCGCCGTTGCCGAGCGCTTGTTGCGCAACCAATCGATATAGATCTTCCCCTTGCGGCGAGATTTTGTGGCGATCGCCACGAACTGATCGGGATGCGTGCGGGCAAGAATTTGCGCGAGTTTGCTCGTGAAGGTTTCGATCACGGACCACGGCTGGGTCGCGCTCAACGGCACGACAACGTGGATGCCCTTGCCGCCCGAGACGAGCGGATATGATTTTAAGCCGGCGTTTTCGAGGATGTCGCGGATCAGGACCGCGCCCGCTTTGACGGACTTGAACGGAACGCCGTCGTCTGGATCCAAATCGAATATCATGCGGTCTGGAAAATCGAGATTGGGGATCGTCGCACCCCAACCGTGCAGCTCAATCGCACCGAATTGTACGGCGGTCGCAAGGCCGTCGCTGGCAGTGATTGCGAGGTAATCTTTGCGTTCTCCGCCGGGCAGAGCGACGCGCTCAATTCCACGGCGCATGGCGGGCATCGGATGGCGTTGGAAAAAGGTTTCCTGATCGATGCCGTCGGGTGCGCGCAACAAACTCACGGGGCGGTTTTGCAGATGCGGCAGCATGAGTTTCGCGGCGCGCTGATAGTAATCAGCGAGCGCGGCTTTGTTCAAGTTCACCTTGGGGAAAACGATTCGATCTGGATGCGTGATAACAATGGGTCTTGCATCTGCGGTCGGGCGCGCCGGTATTGCCGGCTGCTCGATTTTGGAGCGTTTTCCGGCCGATAGGGCACTTCGTGATTTTGCACTTGGGACAAACTCTAAATCTTCGCGTAGTCCTAAGAAACGCGCGGCGCGCAGGCGCTTGTCGGCACTCATGCCGCCGTAGGCGATGGCCGCCGTCAGCTCGGGCTTCACCCATTTGGCACCGCGCGGGGCCGCTTCGAGTTCGCTGACGCCCGGTGCTGGTTTGGCACGTGTCAACGGTTCAAGCATGTCGAACACGGCGCGTTCCGTTTTTGCGTCAAAGCCACTGCCGACGCAGCCCGCGTAACGCAACTGCCCCGCATCGGTGCTGCTTTTCGCGTTGGGGCTTGGCAGCGCGACAAGCAGTGACGCGAACTTCCGGCCGGCGGGCGAGGGTGCATAGCCGACGATGACGGCGTCGATGCGCCAAACGGTTTTGATCTTCAACCAGCTGCCGGAGCGCCGCGACTGATAGCTTGACGATAGGCGCTTGGCGATGATTCCCTCGCCACCGGCTTCAGCGATGTCGCTCATAAGTTTTTCAGGTTCCGTCCAAACAGCCGGGGCGAGTTTGATCGCGGTCGCTTGCGGCGGTAAAAGCGCCAGCAAATTTTCGAGGGCAGCGCGGCGGTCAGACAACGGCTTGTCCGTCAGATCCCGGCCTTTGAGACGCAGCACATCGAAGGCGATAAACGAGACGCCAGCACCGCCCTTGCCGATCGCTGTCACAAGGCTCGAGAAATCGGCAATGCCGTTGCGGTCGAAGACGATGGCTTCGCCGTCGATGACGGTGTCGTGGAACGCTGCAACATTCGAGAGCACGCGCGCTGAGTTGACCACGTCGGCAAATCTGTCGCTCCAGTCCAGCCCGGTGCGGGTGCGCAGGGCGATTGCGCCTTCACCGATTGCGAGCTGCATGCGGTAGCCATCGTACTTCATTTCGAACTGCCAGCCATCGCCGGGCGGCGGGCGCTTGGCAGTCTGGCACAACATCGGTTGCACGAACGACGGCGGCTTCGATGCGGTGGCCGATTTTTTATCGGGAGCGCCGCGGATGATTTCCGGGAAGGTGCGGTTGGTCGTGATGCTGCGGGCGTAGCGGTCGGCGAGGCTGTCGTTTGGCTCGGCGAATTCATCGCGGTCCTTGACGAGGAGCCAATTCTCACGCGCGCCTTCGGGCTTCAGGCGCACGAGCGCCCATCGGCCGTGCATGCGTGTGCCGGTCAATGTAAACTTGAGATGGCCCTCGTCGATTGCGGTGCGGGGATCGTCGCCGACAATCGCCCATTCGCCGCGATCCCAGATCATGACGGGGCCTGCGCCGTAGGATTTTTCGGGGATCACGCCTTCGAAATCATTATAGGCAATTGGGTGATCCTCGGTGCGCACTGCGAGACGCTTTGTCTTTGGATTGGCGCTCGGGCCTTTGGTGACGGCCCAGCTCAGCATCACGCCATCGAGCTCGAGACGGAGATCGTAATG
>JANOCZ010000350.1:0-11239 GCA_031412455.1 Hyphomicrobium sp.
ATCGAAACACCGGGTGGCTTGAAAATCTAAACGATCCACGCCTTCGCCGAGCGCCTGCTGCAGCGCTTTCCGCTCGAGGCCGGCGTACCGCCCGGCTTTAAAATTCTCGACGACCAAAAGGGCCGCGAACTTAAATCGCGCGCCATCGAAGCGACCCTGCGGGAAGCCACCGCCAACCGCTCCGCGCCGCTGGGCCGCGCCCTGACCACCGCAATCCGCTACACCTCTGATTCAAATTTCGACGACCTGTTGGCGAAAGCCATCACCGAGCGCGCCTGGCTGACTGCCGCTTCGCAAATAGACCAAGGTGCCTCGTCGTCTGATTTCGCCGCCGCGGAATCATTCCTTCGCACGACCTTCGCTGTTCGCCCGCATGTGTCGGCGAGCGACATCGAATGCGAACGCGCAACGCTTTTCAGTGATGACGACGTGACGGCACTCAGCAGTCATCTCGACAACGGCAGCAAAAGCGATCAGGCGTGCTGTGCGCTGCTCAGAACGGCACTTTTGCAAACCCATACCCGCGAAAGGGGCAACGTCTTCACAGCCTTTCTGCTAACCGATAAAGACGAGAAGCGCGATCGCCTGCTGACAAAACCGCTGGCCGACCAGCGCGCGGATTTTTTAGCGCTGGCGCAACGCGCTCAAGACCGCTGCTTCGACCTGACCGCTGAATTGAAAGCACTGACGCTGGTTGATGCGTCAGCCGCACTATACCGTTTGGCCGGAGCGGTCCTGCAACGCTATACGGAAGCCAAAGCCGCATCCGGCGCGCTCGACTTCGATGACCTGATCCAAAAAACCGCATCACTACTCAGCACGTCACTGTCGGCGGAATGGGTCCTCTATAAACTGGATGGCGGCCTCGATCACATCCTCGTCGATGAGGCCCAAGACACGAGCCCCGACCAATGGGAAATTATCGAAGCCTTGGCGCGCGAGTTTTTCACCGGCGCCGGCGCCCGCGATCAGACCCGCACGATCTTTGCCGTAGGCGATGAGAAACAGTCGATCTACTCGTTCCAAGGCGCCGAGCCTGCGCAATTCGCCAAGGTCGGCCGCCGCGTCGAGACCATGACGACGGATGCCGCTGCCAAGTGGCGCCGCGTGCCCCTCAACATGTCGTTTCGCACCGTGCAACCGGTCCTCGATGCGGTCGATCATGTTTTTGCCGACGCGGCACGAACGCCGGGCTTGACGGCCGACAGCCAGACGATCGAACATATCGCCAAGCGCTTTGGCCAATCAGGCCGCCTCGAAATCTGGCCGACGGAAAAACCGGGCGATGCCCGCCCCTCGAGTCCGTGGCAGCCGCTCGACGACGCGACCGAGCGCGCACCAGCTAACGATCTGGCCAACCGCATCGCCGCGACAATTGACGACTGGCTCGCGACCGGCGAACGACTCGCCTCCGAAGATCGCCCGATCCGGGCCGGCGATATTTTAATCCTCGTGCGCAAACGAAATCCGTTCGCAATTCCAATGGTCGCCGCGCTGAAAGCCCGTGGCATCCCGGTCGCCGGTTCCGATCGCATGTCGTTGACGGATCAGATCGCGGTGCAGGACTTGCTTGCGCTCGGAGACTTTTTAACATTGCCGGAAGACGATCTGGCGCTGGCGGCCGTTCTGAAAAGCCCTCTCTTTGGTTTTGACGACGATGATCTCCTCGACATCGCCCCCGCCCGAAGCGGCGCCCTGTGGAAAGCTTTCCTCGCCACTGCTGATCAGCGGCCGGCATGGCGCATAGCGGCCGAAACCCTTAAGCGTTGGCGCGCGAAAGCCGACTTCACCCCGCCGTTCGAATTCTACTCAGCTCTTCTCGATCGCGACGGCGGGCGCGCCAAATTTCTCCATCGTCTCGGCCCCGAATCCGCCGACGCAATCGATGAATTCCTCGACTTAGCCCTCGCCTACGACGATCAGGACCCGCCATCGTTGACCGGGTTCCTCGCCAACCTGCGCTCAGCCGATCGCGAAGTGAAACGCGATACAGACCACGTCCGCGACGAGGTCCGCATCATGACCGTCCACGGCGCGAAAGGTCTCGAAGCGCCAATCGTTTTCCTGCCCGACACCTGCACGACGAAATCCGGTGACGGACCCGGCACCAAACTTCTAAAGCTGACGCACGTGCCGCGGCCCTCGAACCTACCTGCCCCCGTCATCTGGCAGATCAAGGGATCGGCCAGGAACGCGCACGTGATCGCCGCCAACGCCGTCAAGAACGCGCGCGACGACGAGGAACGCCATCGCTTGCTTTACGTCGCCATGACGCGAGCCCGCGATCGTCTTTATATCTGCGGGTTTGAGGGGACGCGCGGCCGCGCCAAAGCCTGCTGGTACGATTTGATTTCCGATAGTCTGTCGGAACGCTGCCAGCAAATCACCGGCCCCGATGGCCGCCTTCTTAGGCGGCTCGAATCCGCCCAGATCGCCGAAACCGAAAAAGCCGCCGCATCACACGCGACCGCGATAGCGGCGCAACCGTTGCCGCCTTTTGCGAAACGCCGCGTCGCAGCCGAACCGCAACTGGCGGTACCTCTCGCACCATCTAGGCTCGAGCCCTACGCTCACGATAGTGACGGCGAGCCTCTCGTCACCACCCCTCATCCGACCGATCCAGGCGCCGAGCCAAGCCTTCCCGCGCTAAGCGCCGGCTTGGCAACCGACCGCTTTCTGCGCGGCAACATCACTCACGCCCTGCTTCAGTATCTGCCTGATCTTCCCGAAGGCGAACGAAAGTCTGCGGCCACCGCCTTTGTCGCGATACGCGCGCCGAACATACCGTCGAAAACCCGCCTTGAGATCGTTCGCGAGACGCTGGCCATTCTGCACGACGAGAATTTCGCCGCACTGTTTGCACCTGGCAGTCGCGCCGAGGTGCCGATTTCAGCCATTCTCCCTCGGACCGCAGGCCGTGGCCCCGCGCTGCGCTTGACCGGCCAGATCGACCGCCTCGTCGTGACCCCAAACGAAGTGATGATCGTCGATTACAAAACCAATCGCTTGACGCCGCCCGATGCGGCTTCCGTCGCGCCAGCTTACCTCTACCAGCTCGCCGCCTACGGACTGGCCCTGGACGAGATTTATCCCGGCCGCCGTCTTCGCGCCGCGCTTTTATGGACCAATGGACCGCGGCTCATGGAGATCCCGCCCCCTATTTTGCGCGATTATGGCGCGAGGTTGTGGCAACTCGAAATCGCCGAGCTAGCGGCCGGCGTGGATAAATCCTCCTTGAACGCCGAGCCTTGACTTATCGACCGCGATACCTACGTTCCAGCTCCCAACAGGCCTCTGTGACCGACACCAAATTGCTTCACCCGACTTTGCTCCCCCGACTTGCTTCCCAGGAGATACAGATCATGTCGAACGCCGTAACCGACGCCAGCTTCGACCAGGAAGTCTTGAAATCCGACGTTCCTGTCCTTGTCGATTTTCACGCCGTGTGGTGCGGCCCGTGCAAGGCGATGGCTCCAGCGCTTGAACAGGTCGCCCAGGAAATGAGCGGTAAGGTCAAGATCGTCAAAATCGACGTCGATGAAAATCCGAAAGTGACCGGCACCTACGGGATCCGTGCGATGCCGACGCTGATCCTGTTCAAAAGCGGTGAAGTCGCAGCCCAGCACACGGGCGCGATCGTCCAAAAGAAGAAGCTGGAAGATTGGATCAACGCCAGCGTCTCGGTTTAAACCGCTCTGCCAAACGAAAAGGCCCGCTGATCCAGCGGGCCTTTTTTAGTGCCGAACCAAACGAACTACGCCTTCACGTCAGCACCCGACGGCACCACGACCGCGAACATATCGTTGAGAGCGGTCAGGCTCGCGTCATGCAACGCTTGCGCCGATGTCACGCCACCCGTGAGACTTGGCAACGCCCGCGTCGCCGTCGCATTTGCCACCACCGTCGCCTTGTAACCCCGATTGAACGCCGCCCGGGCTGTTGAATTCACGCACATGTGCGTCATGAACCCGGCGATCGTCAAATCCTCGACGCCGAAGCCTTTCAGCAAGTCATCGAGGTTCGTCTGCTCAAACGAGCTTGGATATGCTTTGATGACCACCGGCTCTCCGGCACGCGGCGCCACCACATCGGCAATCGCCCCACTCCGCCCATCGACGTCGTAAGGCGATCCAGCCCCGGCGTTGTGCTGAATGTGGATGACGGGGCGGCCTGCGTCGCGAAAACGTTGCAAGAGGTTCTGGCACTCAACGAGCGCCGGCTCCACGCCCTCGAGCTTCATGACGCCCTCGCGATACGTATTCTGGCAATCGATCAGGATCAGCGCCGACTTGCTGACTGTTGTCGGCGTGTGCCCCATGCCGGTCAACTCGCGCAAAGTTGTCGAAGCCGCCGTTGCACCTGTCGTTTGCTCTGCATCTGTCATCGTTGCCCCTCCCGAAGCTTTCGTCGCTTTTGCGTGTTGCGATTGAAACGTGTCTGCCGGCTGTGCGACGCCCGTTGGCGGCGGACCGGCCGCATCGAGCATGTCGTTCTCGGCGTCGCTATACATTCGCGACCGGGTCAGAAAGCGGACGCCTTCCGGCGCCTCGACCGAAAAGCCCGAGCCGCGGCCGGGCACAACGTCGATGATCAAATGCGTGTGCTGCCAATACTCGAATTGCGAGATGCCCATGTAGAACGGCTGCCCGCCGATCTCACCCATGAACACATCCTGGGCGCCGACTTTAAAATCGCCGCGCGGATAACACATCGGCGCGCTGCCATCGCAACACCCGCCCGACTGATGAAACAGCAGCGGTCCGTGGATGACTTGAAGTTTGTCGATCAGCTTGATCGTCTCGGGCGTCGCCGAAACACGGGTGACCGAAGTGTCAGAAGCGGCAGGCATGATCGTCATGGCACGCAATGTCCTGTTTGAAGTGTTTAGCCCACAGCGCCAGCGTCGGATGATGTGCCCGGCACTCGAGCCTGTTCAGGCCGCAATGTAAACCGCATTCCAGGCGCCGCTGCGAATGAAAACCCCAAAGCCGTCCCTGGCGCGACATCGAGCACGTAAACTTTAGCTCTGCACGGCGGTTGACCGTCTCTGTCTTCCATCTCAAAGATGGGTGCTCCTTCGACTTCGCCAAGCCGATGGTCCCGAGTTCCAAGCCTTAGTGCATCGGCCGGCAAACAGATCGGAACGCTGCGCCCACCGACCCGGCCGCCGCTGGTGTGGAACATGATTGGCCCGTGCTCCAAAACCAACCGCTTGATCGCCGCCCTCGCCTCGGGCGTGGCGATGATTTTTGCCGGTGCGTTCGCCGCAGCATGATCCTGAGCATGAGGTCCGTGTGCATCCGAATGTGCCTGCGCCATAATAAGTCTCCGCCTGCCGTCACGCTTACAACGAACGGCCAAACCCCGGCGTTCCGAGAGCCCACCGTGGAAAGCACCCCCCGAAATGAAAAGGGGCGCTCTCCGTCACCGGAAAGCGCCCCTTTTTCAAAGCGGTTTGAACCGGCTCTAGAAGAAGCCGAGCGCCTTCGGGCTGTAGCTGACGAGCATGTTCTTCGTCTGCTGATAGTGGTCGAGCATCATCTTGTGGTTTTCACGGCCGATGCCTGACTGCTTGTAGCCGCCAAACGTCGCGTGAGCCGGATAGAGATGGTAGCAGTTCGTCCACACGCGGCCAGCCTGGATCTCGCGACCGAAGCGATAGGCCTGCGTACCATTGCGCGTCCAGACGCCAGCGCCCAAGCCGTAAAGCGTGTCGTTGGCAATCTGCAGTGCTTCTTCCGGCGTCTCGAACGTCGTCACCGACACGACCGGTCCGAAGATTTCTTCCTGGAACACGCGCATCTTGTTGTGGCCTTCGAGCACGGTCGGCTCGACGTAGAAGCCGCTGGAAAGTTCGCCGCCAAGGTTGGAACGCTTGCCGCCGGTGAGGACGCGTGCGCCTTCCGCCTTGCCGATATCGATGTAGCTCAAGATCTTCTCGAGCTGGTCGTTCGATGCCTGTGCGCCGATCATCGTGCCGGCATCCATCGGATGGCCCTGCTTGACCTTGGCAACGCGGCTGAGAGCCCGGTCCATGAACTTCTCATAGATCGAACGCTGGATCAGTGCGCGGCTCGGACAGGTGCAGACTTCGCCCTGATTGAGGGCAAACATCGTGAAGCCTTCTAAGCACTTGTCGAAATATTCGTCGTCGGCGTCCATGACGTCGGCGAAGAAGATGTTCGGCGATTTACCGCCGAGTTCGAGCGTGCACGGGATGAGGTTTTCCGATGCGTACTGCATGATCAGACGGCCCGTCGTCGTCTCACCCGTAAACGCGATCTTCGAGATGCGCTTGTTGGATGCGAGCGGCTTGCCGGCTTCGACGCCAAAGCCGTTGACGACGTTGAGCACGCCTTCTGGCAGCAGGTCGCCGATGATGTCCATGAGCACCATGATGCTCATCGGCGTCTGCTCGGCAGGCTTCAACACGATGCAGTTACCAGCGGCGAGTGCCGGAGCAAGTTTCCACACCGCCATCAGGATTGGGAAGTTCCACGGAATGATCTGCCCGACGACGCCGAGCGGTTCATGGAAGTGATACGCGACCGTGTCGTGATCGATTTCCGAGATCGACCCTTCTTGAGCGCGTGCGCAACCGGCGAAATAACGGAAGTGGTCGATCGCGAGCGGGATGTCTGCATGCGTCGTCTCACGGATTGGCTTGCCGTTGTCGATCGTCTCGACGAGAGCAATGACGTCGAGGTTGGCTTCCATGCGGTCGGCGATCTTGTTCAAGATCTGCGCCCGCGCCGTCGACGACATCTTGCCCCAAGAGGCTTTGGCTTTATGCGCCGCGTCGAGTGCCAGTTCGATATCTTCGGCGGTCGAGCGCGCGATTTCGCAAACCGGCTGTCCGGTGATCGGCGAAAGGTTCGAAAAATACTGGCCACGCACAGGGGCGACCCATTTGCCGCCAATGTAGTTGTCGTACTTTGCTTTGATAATCTGTTTACCGTTGAGCTTATCCATCGCTACGTGTTGCATATGTCATCTCCTCCAGGGTGTTTTTGTTTTGTTCGTCGGCTTGCCGTAAGCATAGCGACCCCACCCAGCATTGACCAGACTCCAAAATCTCGTTCCTTAGGTGGGGGTATTTGCCCGGCCCTGAACGGTGGCTAAGCGTCGAGGCCGCGTTCTTGAATGCCAAGCACGTGGCCGGCGAGATAAAGCGAACCACAGATCAGCACGCGCTTGGGCCCTTTGGGCAGCGCCGCAATCGTTTCCAGCGCGTCCACAATCCCGGCCCGATCGATCGCTTGCAGTCCAGCGCTAAGCGCAACTTCGGCCAAATTTTCTTGGCTATGCGGTGGCTCGTAAGCGCCGGGGATCGGCACCGTGTAGACACCCCGTACAAGCCCCCTAAATGGGGCAAGGAAGCCCAAAGCGTCCTTCTGGCCCATCATGCCAACGACCAGATAAACGGGCTTGGGCGCGCGCTCCTCGAACGTCGCCAGCGTATCGGCGAGCATCTCACCCGCCGCCGGGTTATGCCCGCCATCAAGCCACAATTCAGCATCCGGGCCTAAAATGTCGGGCAGCGGCCCGGTCGTTAATTGCTGCATCCGCGCCGGCCAATCGACCGTCCGCAGCCCGCGCTCGATCGCCGCTTCGTTCAGGTTGAGCATCGGCAGTTTGCGCGCTAGCTCCACGGCCGCGGCGACCGCTGTTCCCGCGTTGACGACCTGATGCCGCCCGGCCAGCGCCGGCAACGGCAAATCGAGCAGCTCTTCTTGCATTTGTACGACGAGCCGGCCGCTCTGCTCATAGGCGTCGAAGTCCTGCCCCCAGACGACGAGCGGCGCGCCAGCCTTGGCAGCCTTCGCTGCGACGACATCAAGGACGTCGATTGTCTGCTGCGACACGACGCCGGTCGTTCCGCGCTTCAAGATGCCAGCCTTTTCGGCAGCGATCATCGCCAGCGTCGGCCCGAGCTTTTCCGCATGGTCCATAGAAATCGGCGTGATGATCGTCAGCACCGGCTTGGCAATGACGTTGGTCGCGTCCAACCGTCCACCGAGCCCCACCTCGATCAGCACGACGTCGGCTGGCCGTTCGCTGAAAGCGAGGAAAGCTGCAGCGGTCGTGATTTCAAATTGCGTAATATCATCGCCGTCGTTGACCGCCCGCACGCGCATCAAAACGTCGACCAGCGAATCTTCATCGATTGACCGCGAAACGCCGTCATCGCCAGCAACCGCAATGCGCTCGTGAAAGCGCACCAGATGCGGCGACGTGTAAACGTGCACGCGTTTCCCAGCCGCCTCGATCATTGCTTTGAGATAGGCCGTCACCGAACCCTTGCCGTTCGTACCCGCGATGTGCACGACGGGCGCGAGCCGTTGTTCCGGGTGCCCAAGTTTGCCGAGCAGCCGCTCGACGCGCCCCAGCGACAAATCAATAAGCTTGGGATGCAACAGCATCATCTCAGCGAGCAGCGCATCGCTGGTCGGCGTTGTTTTGGCAATCGTGGTCATGAGAGTATGCGCTCACATTCGACTAGCAACTCTCAACTTAAACCCCGCGGTTTGCGTCCTTCGCACCGGGCGCGGTTTGAGCACCATCCCCGGGCTTTTTATCCGCCCGCGCCGGCTCGAACCTCTGGCTTGGCGGCACCGCTTCGGCTTCGGTCACGCCGCCCGATTCACGCGCCGCCGTCTCGATCAACTTACTATCGACGGCTGATCCGTTGACGTACGCCTTGCCATTTCCTTTGCGCGCGTCGCGGCCTTTGACCGAGGACAGCCCCGTCATCAAAATTGAACAGATCCGCGTGAGCGTTTCGCGCATCTGGTGGCGATGCACGACCATATCGACCATGCCGTGTGACAAAAGATATTCGGACCGTTGGAATCCGTCCGGCAATTGCTCGCGGATCGTCTGTTGAATAACGCGCGGTCCCGCAAAGCAGATCAGCGCGCCGGGCTCGGCAATGTGCACGTCGCCGAGCATCGCGTAGGATGCCGTGACGCCGCCCGTGGTCGGATCGGTCAATACCACGATGTACGGCAGACGATTTTCTCGCAACCGCTGCACGGCAATCGTCACGCGCGGCATTTGCATGAGCGACAGGATACCTTCCTGCATTCGCGCGCCACCCGACGCCGCAAACAGAATGAACGGCGCTTTGAGATCGACCGCGCGCAGCATGCCCGTAATCAGCGCTTCACCAGCCGCCATCCCGAGCGACCCCGCCATGAAGCGGAAATCCTGCACCGCTGACACGATCTGCCGGCCGTCCAACATCCCTTCGCCGACCAGTACGGCGTCTTCGAGCTTAGTATTCGATTTGGCGTCCTTGAGACGGTCGATATATTTGCGCCCATCGCGGAACTTGAGCGGATCTTGCGTAACCGCCGGCACCGGCACGACGCGATACTCGCCGTTATCGAACAGATGCGCGAACCGCTGATCGGCGGCCATCCGCATATGGTAATTCGAGCCGGGCACGACGAATTGGTTGGCTTCGAGGTCTTTGTAGAAGACCATCTGG
This sequence comes from Hyphomicrobium sp., assembly GCA_031412455.1. GTDB lineage: Bacteria > Pseudomonadota > Alphaproteobacteria > Rhizobiales > Hyphomicrobiaceae > Hyphomicrobium_B. Next base: position 9,494 of record JANOCZ010000350.1, read on the forward strand.
CCACTCTCCGGACACTTGACCCAGAGGTTGTCGGGAACATCACGTTTTGTCGTCGACAACAGTCCGCTGATTTTGGGCCGGACAACGTTGTTGATCCAGTTCACTGCGATTGGCTCCTTATAGCCTGGGCCTTAGCCTCGGCGATCTTCGCGGGCTTTCTCGAGGTATGGCCTGCGTATTGGCATAGCCGTTTTCGGCACATCTTCCGGTCGAACAATTTCGCGCTCAATTTAGCGCCAGCCACAACGCCGCGCTAGGCTGATCGACCCTGATATGGGGCTTATACCATGCCCCGATAATCCATCGAGCAAACCTTTTGATGGAAATGGTAAGCCGGCGTCAAGCCCGCAGCTCAGCCGGAACACCGGTCCGCAAAGCCGCACTGAGGTCTTGGACCAGCGCCAGCACGCCGTCGACCGTCGAAGCCGTCGCTAGCCCGTTCAAATCTAACGATTTTTCGAGGACCGCAACGAGCGCCGAGCCGACCACGACTCCATCCGCCCCGCGCGAGATTGCTTTGGCCTGTTCACCCGACCTGACCCCGAACCCAACGACGACGGGCAACGGCGTCTGCCCCTTGATCCGCGTCACCTGTTCGTGAACATCGGTCACAATCGGCGCCGCCGCCCCCGTGATCCCCGTAATCGACACATAGTAAACAAAACCGGACGTGTTCGCCAACACCGCCGGCAGCCGTGCAGCGTCCGTCGTCGGCGTCGCCAAGCGAATGAAATTCAAGCCCGCCGCGACGGCTGGAAGACATAATTCGTCATCGGCCTCGGGCGGCACATCGACGACGATCAAGCCATCGACGCCCGCCACCTTGGCGTCTGCAAGGAAGCGCGCGTTCCCGTAAACATAAATCGGGTTGTAATAACCCATGAGCACGATCGGCGTCGTCGAATCTGCTTCGCGAAACCGGCGCACCATCTCGAGCGTCTTGACCATCGTCTGCCCGCTTTTCAAAGCGCGGAGCGACGACGCTTGAATCGCCGGTCCATCGGCCATTGGATCTGAAAACGGCATCCCCAGCTCAATGATGTCGGCGCCGGCCGCCGGCAGACCCGCCAAAATTTTCGCACTCGTCTTGAGATCGGGATCGCCCGCCGAAATGAACGTCACCAGCGCCGGCCGCTTTTCTTTTTTCAACGCCGCAAACCGCGCATCGATACGTGTCTTCATAGTCATTAGCCCTGCTCCGCGCTCTGCTCCCTCTCCATCAATACCAAAAATTGGGAGAGGCAACGCCATCAAATCTTGATCCCCAGCGCCTTCGCGACCGTGAACAAATCCTTGTCGCCACGCCCGCACAAATTCATGACCAGCAAATGATCCTTCGGCAATGCCGGCGCGAGCTTCATGACCTGCGCCAGTGCGTGACTTGGCTCGAGCGCCGGAATGATCCCTTCCATGCGCGTGCAAAACTGCAAGGCCTCCAACGCTTCCCGATCAGTGATCGCGACGTAGGTCACCCGCCCGTTCGACTTCAGCCACGCGTGCTCCGGTCCGACGCCTGGATAATCGAGCCCCGCTGAGATCGAATGGCCTTCGAGGATTTGCCCATCGCCGTCCTGCAGCAGATACGTGCGGTTTCCATGCAACACACCCGGCGTCCCGCCGGTCATCGACGCCGCGTGACCGTTATCGACTTCAAGCCCATGTCCGCCAGCTTCGACGCCGTAGATCGCCACGTCTTTGTCATCAAGAAACGGGTGGAACAAACCGATCGCGTTCGAGCCACCGCCG
>JANOCZ010000351.1:0-2755 GCA_031412455.1 Hyphomicrobium sp.
CATTTCAAAACGTTTCGTGACTTGCCGCGTAATCCGGAGGGCAACGAGATTGCGAAGAAGATGGGAATCCGGCGCATCAAGTCGGAGAGTTTGTGTCTCGACTGCCATTTCACGGTGCAGCAGAAAGACAACAAGCCGGAGCCTGTTTCGGGCATTTCCTGCGAGTCGTGTCACAGCGCCGGGCAAGATTGGATCAAGGTCCACAGCGGCTTCAGCGGTAAAAAGGCGGATACCGAAAGCAAGACTGAGAAGGCTGCGCGTTGGAAGCTCGCCGACTCGAAGGGCATGATCAGACCATCTTCGCTCTATGAGCTGGCGAAGAATTGTTACAGCTGTCACGTCGTGCCGCGCGAGGATCTCGTCAACAAGGGCGGACACAAGGCCGGGAGTGCCTTTGAGCTATTTTCCTGGTCGCAGGGCGAGGTGCGGCACAACACGTGGTATTCCAAAGGCAAAGATAATGTGCCCGCCAACGCGGGTCGCAAGCGGATGCTTTATCTCGTCGGCCTCGGTGTCGAACTCGAGACCGCATTGCGGGCGCTGGCGAAGGCGACGGCGCGAAAACCTTACGCGTTCGAGATGGCCGCGCGGGTCGACGGCGCGCGCAAGCAACTCGCTGCGGCGGCCAAAGCTGCGCCGCAGGTTTCGGAGATCGCAAAGATCGTTGAAGCGGCCCATGCGGCTGGGCTCAAACTGAACAATGAGAGCTCGCTGACGTCGGCTGCCGATGCCGTCTCCAAGCTGCTCGTTAGTCTCACCGAGACGTATGACGGTAGCACGATGGCCGCGCTCGATACCTTCATTCCGGGACCAGACAAGCTCAAGGGCCGGCCCCGACAAGCCAGCGCCACAAACTGATCCCAGCTGGCAACTACAACAACAATTATGGGCACGATGGGGAAACAGCGATGGGCGATGTCGGCGGCGGGCGACGCGAGGTCGTCCGGGCGACGCGCGGCTGATCGCTCAGCCGGGTTATCCGGCGGTCTCGTCGGGCGTGTGTTTGCGCCTGTGTTCATCGCTATTTTTTCCGGCGGACTACTCGGGCTCGTCTCGATCTACGGGAGCGGGCTGCGCGATCCGCGTTATCTCGACGGTTGGGTGCTCGCCGGCGGGATGATCTTGCAGCTGTCGTTTCATGTCGCGATCAAAATGTGCTGGCTGTCGCCGAAAACAGCTGTACGGGCCAAGAAACTGCACATGTTTCTCGGCTATCTGCTGATCGCCGCGTTCATCTCACATTGCGATTTTTCGCTGCCGGACTCGGGCTTTGAGTGGGCGCTGTGGGCGGGGTTCGTCGCGGTGACGCTAAGCGGGATATTCGGCGCTTATCTCGCGTGGTCGCTCAAAGCCAAGCGCGAGATCGACGAGCGCATCGGTTATGATCGCATCGCCGCGCGCCGTGCCGAGCTCGCGCAAGATGTTCGAGCCGTCGTGGCCGAGACCGACCCAGCCGCGGTTGAACTTGGTTTGCCGGTGCCGCCGTACGACGCCTGGATCACGGATCTCTACGCCCGGCACCTCAGCGACTTTTTCCAGGGACCGCGTAATTTCAGCGCTCATCTCATTCGCTCGCAGCGCCCGCTCAAGCATTTGACCGATGAGATCGACAACCTATCGCGTTACGTCGATCGGCCGGCTCAGGACAAGCTCGCCGCGATTAAGGAGTTGGTGATTGCAAAAGACCGGCTCGATTTTGCGCACGTCTATCATGGGCTCACCAAGTTCTGGATGTTCGTGCACGTGCCGGTCACCTACGCGCTGATCGTCCTGACGGTCCTGCACGTGGTCGTCGTCTATGCTTTCTCATCGGGGAACTGGTGATGCGGCGACCGACGGATGAGGGGCGGCAGCTGCCGGCCGCGCATCGCGAGCGGCTCGCAGCATTGCTGGCGCTTGTGACGATCGCCGGTCTGGGTTTGGCCTTCGCATTCACAAATGGCGTGGCGTTCTTGATGCCGGGACCGATGACGAGCGCTCACGGCGCAGTCGAGACATGCAGCACCTGCCATACTAAAAGCGGTAGCGGAAAATTGAGTTGGATCCACGGCCTTGTTGCGGGTGATCCCCGCGCCGACAGCAAAGCTTGCCTCACCTGCCACAAAATGCCGGAGACCGCCTTCAACGCGCACGGCGCTTCGGCAGAAGTTCTGAAAGAAAGTACGGAGCGGTTGGACAAAGTTGCAGCGCTGCTACCGCCGCCGCAATCGGCCCGCGCGCAGAGCGCCGCGTTTCCGACACATGACGTGGTGGCCGGTGGTCTCAATTGCGCGTCCTGTCATCAGGAGCATCAGGGCGCGAATTTCAATCTGAGCAAGATTTCCAACGAGCAATGCCGCTCTTGTCACGTCGTCAAATTCGATAATTTCGACGGCCAGCACCCGAAGTTCGACGGCTATCCATTCAAGAGGCGCACGCGGATCGTCTACGACCATGCCGGACATTTCGGGAAGCACTACCCGGAGTTGGCGAAGAAAGATCCCGCGAAGCGCATCCCCGCCAGTTGCTCGACGTGTCACGATAGCCGCGACGACAAACGGATCATGGCCGTGGTGCCTTTCGAGCAGACCTGCTCGGGTTGCCATCTCGATCAGATCACCGGCAAGGAGCGGGTCAGCGGGCCGAAGGGCATCGCGTTTCTCAGTCTGCCGGGCCTTGATTTGGAAACACTGAAGACGAAGAACGCGCTGATCGGTGAATGGCCGGATGGGTCGGACGCAACGCTCACACCGTTCATGAAGGTCATGATCGCCCG
>JANOCZ010000352.1:0-9531 GCA_031412455.1 Hyphomicrobium sp.
TGCTCTGCGATGCTTTGAGATGCGTCAGCGCAAACTTCGCCTGGAATTTCTTGGTGATCGTCGCCTGCACATCGGCGCTGAGGGCTTTCGGATTGTCTTTGTTGAAATCGATCTCGTAGCTGATCGTGCCGAGCGCAAAGCGTTGATTTTGAAACAACCCCGCCGTGGCGCCGTTGTGACTACGAATCCGATAACGAGAATTTTTCACCTCTGCCGCGCATGCCGGCCGCTTCATGAGTTCAGCGCGGATCTCGCGCAAATCTTCGGCCGAATATTCGTAGATGACGGGATTATCGATTTTCATCGTCACGCTGTTGACGAAGTTGCCGCCGAATGTCGCGTTGAGAACGTTGACCGCGGTCACGCCGATATCGAATTGCCAGCCCGATGTTCCAGAAAACCCGCCCGTTTCGAGCGGCGCTTTAAGGATCGTCGCATCGGCATCGACATCGACCTTGTTGCGGCAAACCATCGACAGCCGCAGCACGCCCTTGTACGACGACCCCATGATCAGGGATCCAGGCGTGAAATATCGCGCCGACGGCGACGCGCGATATATCGAGTACTGATTGAGAATAATTTCCGCAGCTTGGTCAGCGGCGCGCGCAGCGGAAACAGGGAACAGGGCGAACGGCAACACAGCCGCAACGGCAGCAAGAAACGAACGCAACATGGTACCCCCACAGACTAACCGGCCAACGAATCGCGTTCGTAGAAGCCTAAGTCAACGCGTGCTTTGCTGATTTCCGTGGATCAAGACATCCAGGCAACACGAGAGGTGTCGCAATCCGATCCGCAGAGGGCCCTATTCGCCCACTTGGTCCGGTATTAGGCTCTTGTCCCAACAGATGGGAAACCTTTAGTCTGTCCGCAGACTTTCTCGCCTTGTCCAGCAATATTGGAAGATCGCACTCAATGGTGAAATTCGCCCTCCAATACCTGAGCCCTGCATTGCGGGGGGCAACAATTGCAAAAGTCCGCCAACTCCAAAGAAATCTTATTGGAAGCGGTGTCCGTTTCGTCAGCCGTCAGAACGGCGCGTTCTATCTCGACACGCCGGATCGCATGGTGCTCGAAAACCAGATTTTTCCTTTCTATCAAATAAGCGCCGATCACACCGACATGCTTTTTATCGGCTGCGATTGGTACACCGAAGGCTATGCACGGCGCTTCCGCCACAAGAATTACTGCACGCTCGATGCCGATCCAGCCAAGGCGCGCTTTGGAAGCCAAAACCACCTAACGGCGCCAATGCAGAATTTGGGCGCGGCGCACCACAACGCATCCCTCGACCTGATCATCTGCAACGGCATCATCGGCTGGGGTCTCGACGATATCCGTGACGCTGAAGCGTCATTCGCAGCGGCGTTCGAAGCCCTGCGCCCTGGCGGCCATTTGATTGTCGGCTGGAATGATGTCGAACCGCACCGGCCCTTTACGCCAGCGGACCTTCACGCGTTGAAGCCGTTCGACGCTTTGGTTTTCCCGCCGCTCGGCGTCGATCAGGTCCGCGTCGATCACAAGATGCAGCACGTCTTCGAATTCTACGCCAAGCCATCCGCGGCTATCACGCCAGCCGCTTGAGTGCCGCTGAAAATCGCGTGATTTCAGCCTCGAGTTCAGCTTTGCGCGCCCGGGCTTCTTCGATCGCGTCTTCTTTTGCCCGCTCCAGGAAGTTCGGATTACCCAACTTGGCGTCCATTTTCGCCAGATCCGAGTTAGCAGTCTCGATGGCTTTCCCGAGACGTTTCTTCTCAGCACCCATGTCGATGATGCCCGTGAGCGGCAACGCTGCCGTCGTCTCCCCCGTCACGATCAACGCCGCGGCTTTGGGAGCCGTGACCTCAAACGTAATCGCATCGATGCGCGCCAGCCGCTTGAGCGTATCTTCGTTCCTATTAGCGCACGCGCGCAACGCAGGGTCCGCGCCGACAATCACGAGCGGAATTTTCGCACCCGCGGGCACGCTCATTTCTGTCCTGACTGAGCGGATTTCAGAGACCAAACGCACGATCCAATTGATTTCATCCGCAGCCGCCTGATCGACGAGCCCGTCGAGGCGTGGCCATTCGCTGAGGCAAAGCATCGTCCGGCGCGCAACTCCATGTTCAACCATGTGCGCCCAGAGTTCTTCCGTGATGAACGGCATGAACGGATGCAAGATCTTCAAGATCTGATCGAGCACCCATGCCGTGCACGCCCGCGTTTCGGATTTTGCCGTCTCATCGTCGCCCATCAACAGCGGCTTAATGAGTTCGACGTACCAATCGCAGAATTGCCCCCACACGAATTCGTACGCGGCACCCGCGGCTTCATTGAATTTGTAGGCTTCAATCGATTGCGTAACGGCCTTCGCCGCAAGTTCCGTCTCGCCGATAATCCACTTGTTGACCGTTTGCGTGACCTTACGCGGGTCAAAATCTGGCTGCCGCACACACTCGTTCATCTCGGCAAAGCGAGAAGCATTCCAGAGTTTGGTCGCGAAATTGCGATACCCTTCGACCCGGTCGATCGACAATTTAACGTCCGAGCCCTGCGCCGCCATAGCCGCCATTGTGAAGCGCAGCGCATCCGTGCCGTACGACTGGATGCCCGATGGATAATCCTTCCGCACTTCCTTTTCGACCTTATTGGCTTGCTCTTTCGATAGACCAACCGTTCTCTTAGCAACGAGTGTTTCGATGCTGATGCCGTCGATGATATCCAGCGGATCGATGACGTTGCCACGCGTCTTCGACATTTTGTTGCCCTGCCCGTCGCGGACGAGCCCGTGGATATAGACGTCACGGAACGGCACATCATGCATGAAGTGCTCGCCCATCATCATCATTCGGGCGACCCAAAAGAAGATGATATCGAAGCCCGTAACGAGGACCGACGTTGGGTAATATTTCTTGAGTTCTCCCGTCTGATCCGGCCAGCCCATCGTCGAGAAGGGCCACAGCGCTGAAGAGAACCACGTATCGAGCACGTCTTCGTCGCGCTTTAGCTCGACGTCGGACTTGTAATGCGCTTTGGCCAGCGTCCGTGCCGCAGCCTCGTCCACCGCGACGAAAAACTTTCCGTCCGGCCCATACCACGCCGGAATCTGGTGCCCCCACCACAGCTGGCGCGAAATGCACCACGGCTGAATATTGTCGAGCCAACGGAAGTACTCGTTCGCAAATCGCTCCGGCACAAACCGCGTCTTGCCATTTTTGACAGCTGCAATGGCCGGCTTGGCCATCTCGGCCGCGTTGACATACCACTGGTCGGTCAGCCACGGCTCGACGACCGCACCCGATCGATCGCCGTGCGGAACTGTGTGCGATGTCGGCTCGATCTTCTCAAGCAGCCCCAGCGCATGAATGTCGGCGACAACACGCCGGCGCGCTTCGAAGCGATCGAGCCCCTGATAGCTGTCGGGCCCCTCGTCGTTGATCTTCCCGAACGCGTCGAGCACGTTGGTCTGCGCGAGATTGTGCCGCCGTCCAACTTCGAAATCGTTGAAGTCATGCGCCGGTGTGATTTTGACGGCGCCCGTGCCCTTTGCCGGATCGGAATAGTCGTCCGCAATGATCGGAATTTCCCGGCCAACGAGCGGCAGCTTGACCTTGGCACCGGCCTTGAGCAGCGGCGCATATCGCTCATCATCGGGATGCACCGCCACCGCCGCGTCGCCGAGCATCGTCTCCGGCCGCGTCGTTGCGACCACGATATGATCCGGCGCGTATCCAGCGACCTTCTCGGTCAGCGGATAGCGGAAATAATACATCTGCCCGCTGGGATCTTTGCCCAGCGCCTTGCCGAGCGCCGCGTCGTCGAACGGCTTCTCGGGATCACCGGAGACCCACGCGAACGTACCGCGCTTTTCGATCTGCACGACTTCGAGATCGGAAATAGCCGTCTGGAATTTTGGATCCCAGTTGACGAGCCGCTTGTCCTTGTAGATGAGCCCGTCACGATGCAATTCGACGAAAACCCGGACGACGGCGCGCGAGAGCCCCTCGTCCATGGTGAACCGCTCCCGGCTCCAATCGCACGATGCGCCGAGCCGTTTGAGCTGATTGACGATCACTCCGCCGCTTTCGGCTTTCCACTGCCAGACTTTTTCCAGAAATTTCTCGCGCCCGAGATCGCGTCGTCCCGGCTGATTTTGAGCTGCTAATTGACGCTCGACGACCATCTGTGTCGCGATGCCCGCGTGATCGGTGCCCGCTTGCCAAAGCACATCGCGCCCCCGCATTCGCTCAAAGCGTGCGAGGACGTCTTGCAACGTGTTGTTGAGAGCATGCCCCATATGGAGCGAGCCGGTGACGTTCGGCGGCGGAATGACGATCGAGTATGGCGCATTACGTCCGCCCGACGCGCCTTGACCGGCCTTGAAGGCGTCTGCCTTCTCCCATTCGGCGGCGATGCGCGGCTCGATGGCGGCCGGCTGAAAAGTCTTGTCAAGCATAGGGTGGGGGTTCGCTCATGACCAGTGTTGTCAAAGGTCGTAAGGCCCCCCTTCCCCAGCTGTCAACCGGCGGAGGTTCGAGATCGGCAGCCGCGTCTCGCCGATAATGAACCCTAAAGCATCTCACTCACCTGGCTTGCGGGCACCGGGCGGAAAATCTCCTCCAGCTTCGCTGCGCAAGGCTTTCTCGACGATCTTGGGCATGTTTTCCATGAGCCACTGCTTGAGGATAGGGCGCAACAGCTGGGCCGCGGCATCCTCCATAGCCCCACCAGGAACTCCACTCGCCGGATTGTCGACCGGAGCAAAATGCTGGCGCAGCGGCGGCGGTTGGAACGATGGCGGTGGGATAGCCGCCGCAGGCTCCGGAGGCGCTGGCTTAACAACTTCGACGGGGTCCGGCACATAAGATTTACGTGACATCTCGCCAAGGCGGTTCAGACGCGTGTCGAAGAACGAAGGCATGACCCGTTTGACATCACCGCCCTCGTTGAGGACCCTCGTCTCGGGCGAAACTTCGCTCGGCTGAGGCTGGCCCGTATGCTGAGATGCCTCTCGAACGACAGGCTGAGGCCGCGGCGGCTCGATCATCCGGCCATTCGCCGGCTCAAACCGGATGACGGTGCGCGACCGATCGGGCTCCGCAGCCGGCGGATGTTTCAGCGCGTCGCTAAGACGGCCAAAAAGGTTGTGAGGTTTGTCCGAAGCGCCCTGCTGATGACCGGGTTTGAAAATCGCCGGCAGTTCGAACTCGGCGTGGTCGTCTGCAACATTATGTTCGCGGCGCGGAGTCTGCGCGAGGCGGCTCGATGGCCCCTGACGCATGAGCCCTGTATCGTCAGCTATCGACGTGCGTATGGACGACAGCAAATCTTCGACTGTGTGATAGTGAGCCCCGTTTGTACTCGACATGACGCTTCCTTTTCTGCGTACTAGCTGCAAAACCGCAGAACCGCGCCGGCACCCCGTTATTTGCCCTGTCCGGTTCGTCGTCCCACCGAATTCGATCGTCTTTGCACCCCGAGAGCTGCACTTTCGACAACTCGGTAGCGTGCGAATAATTTCAGGCACCACCGCCAGATAACAATTATTCGCCCGTGTTGTTGTATTGCAGCCATATCGCGGCGGTCTTGTGGCGCGCGCGTCGAAATAGCGCAAATTCGCTTTGAAAATAAAAGAAGGGCGGAGCACTCGTGCCCCGCCCTTTACGTTCAAAATGAGGATAAACTTAGCCTCGGAAGCGAGCTTACTCGGCCGCCGACTTATGTTCCGACAACATCTGTTCAGTGATTTCGCGCCGTAGCGCGCGCTCGACGATCTTCGGCATGTTTTCCGCAAGCCACGTCTTGAGCATCGGCCGCAACAGGTCGGCAACCGTATCTTCCATCGAGCGCTGCGCCATATCCTGCGCATAGGTGGCCGACGCAAGGGAGTCGACGGTCAGCATCGAATGACGGCTCTGCACATCCCCGCGCGCAGGCAAGGATGATGACTCAGCAGAATAGAGAGCCGGCGTTGTTGTTGCAGTCGGCGTATCGAGCGGAGTCGAAGCGAGCGCGGCATCCGTGCGCCCACCGTCGGCAACATCTTCAGAAATAGGCGCAGTCTCATCAGAGAACGAAGTCGGCGAACCCTCAGCCAAAGACGAGACCGGAGACGCTCCGGAAACGCCGGATGCTTGCACGGTTGGAGCAGTGGCAACAAAATCTGACGGTGGCGCCATCGTCGCTGCAATCGACGGAGCCAGATAGGGCACGGTCGCAACTGCAATCGGCTGTTCTGTAACATCGGTCATGCCGTGCGATGCTGTCGCCGATGGCAGGGCCTCTGGCACTATCACAGGTGCGGGAGGCACGTCTGATAACCTGGCCAACTGGTCGGCAACCTCGGCGACGGTTTTGCTGCGCGCTGCGATCTTCGCCGCAAATGGCGATGGCCCCAGATCGAAATCGAACGGATCTCGCTCTTTCGGCTCGGCCTGAGCCGTGACTATAGACGCAGCGCCGACATATCCATCACGCGACACGGTAAAGCCCGGACGGCTGTCGGCCTTACTGACTGGATCAGTGACCTCATCGCCTCTGCTTGCCACCGCCTCATGAGCGTCAGCTGGTTCGAAAGCTGATACGGCCGCACTGACCGGCGCAGCGGTTTCATAAATTTGCGGCGCCTCGGCCGTCTGAGGACCGGCAGTTGAAGGCAGAACTTCACTGAGCAAATCCGACAACTGCGCATCGACACTGAGCACGGCCGCCGGCGGCAGCTCCGCAGCGATCGCCGGTTCGGCGACAGGTGCCGACATCGATGCAAACGAGGGTTCAACCCGCGCTTCCTGCGCGCCGTTCATCGACCTTGGAAAAAATGGTGCGGGTTTGAACGCCGAAAGGTCTGCTGCCGCCGGAGTCGAGCGCAGATATGGCTCCGATTGCCGTGGCTCGGCTGAGCTCGGCATTGCCGACGCCGCAGCGTCGATCGACAAACCAGACGGCGCAGCGCCGTTAGGCGACGGGTCCGGTTGAATAAAAGATCGCGAGGCTGGCTGCGCATATGGATTTAGTGCTGACCCATTCGCAGCCATCGCCACGTCCGCAATGCCTTCTGATTGAAACACACGCGACGAAGGCGCGTTCGGCTGCACGCTGACGTGGCGCAAGGCTGGCGCAGGCGCAACACGCGAGCCCGGTGGCTCCTCCGCGATGATCTTGCGGATCGAGGCGAGGATGTCTTCCATACTCGGCTCGTGGCTGGCATCAAGTCTCGTCATACCGCACCTTCTTGAAGTCGCGCGCTAAACCGGGCGTCCCTCGAATCATCCAAACAAGCTCAGAGGGAAAAAAGCCTCTTCGTGCTCGATGCAATTCGTAGCTCAACCCGGTTCCCCAAGTACCGACCGTCGCAGGTTGCAGAATGGCCCGCAACGCCGCGCTCAGACTTATCCCCCAAACGACGGCACTCTCAAGGCAAAAAGCGGCATGTTCGCACCATTGAGCCCGTTGGACGGATCAAAAAGGGTCATCAGACGCCGCGCTAGCCAGACGCTAAGCTCAGCTCCGGGCCACGTTCGCCAACCGATCGCTGTTAACTACTTGACGGGAGCGTGCTCAACCCGCGTGTTCCAGGCATCGCCACGGCTCGGGCCCGCGTCATCGTGGGTGATGTCGATACCGCGCCACTGCCGACGAACTTCCTCGTAATGAATCTCAGGATTATAAACTGTCGATGCCGCGCCGACCTCGGAAATGCTGAGACGCCCAATCGCCGCTATGACGCTGTAAGTCGCCACCAAAACATCGCGCTTGGTCGACTCGAGCTGCACTTGCGAAGCCAACAATTCCTGCTGCGCGTTCAAGACTTCGATCAGCGTGCGCTGACCGACTTTTTCTTCCTCGCGCACGCCGTTGAGTGCCGTCCTGTTTGCCTCGATCTGGGCCTTGTCCGACTCACGCTTGGCGCGAAAACCTTGCAACTGCGACCAAGCCTGAACGACTTGCGATTGCGCTTGCGAACGAGCGAGTTCGATCTCTTGCAACCGCGCCAGATGCGTATGCTTGGCCTGCCGCACACGCGCGTAAACCTCACCGCCATCAGGATAGATCGGCACGTTCAAGCGACCGACGATAGACGCCGTCGCCACTTCGTCAGTCTGATTGGAGGAATCAAAGCGATCGGTGTAGGTCGCCTCGAGCTGGGCTGACGGCAACAGTTCGCCACGAATCTGATCAACCTGATAGCGCGTGGCCTGCTCGGTGTAGAGCGCCCCCACAACGGCTGGGTTTTCGCGCGTCCCGATCCCGATCGCGTCCGGCAGCGAGGCCGGGAGCAGCTTCGTGTTGGGATTAGGGTCGGCGAGGTTGTTCGGTGGGCTGCCGACGATCTGCTCATAAATCGCCCGGCTTGACTTGAGGTTGGCTTTCGCCAGATCGAGATCCGATTGGCCCAAGGCGCGGCGTGCCTCTGCCTGCGCCACGTCGGTCTTGGTGACCTCGCCGACGGCAAACCGGTCGTTAGTGGCTTTGAGCTCCGTCGCGAGGAACTTGAGGTTGTTCTCTCTGAGCTTCACAATGGCCTGGTCGCGAACCACGTTGCCGTATGCCGTCACCGCGTCGAGCAGAACTTGCTGTTCCACGCTGCGCAACTGCTCGCGGCCAGCCCTTACCGAGGCCTCCGCGGAGTTGACGGCATTGGTCGTCTGAAAGCCGCGAAAAATCGGCTGCACGAACTGCACCGCATACCCGCGCGGCGTTGTCGTCCCGCCGCTGTTACCAAGATCGGGCCGCACGCGTGTATTCTGACGGCCGACGTCGGCAGTCGCGTTGACGCTCGGCCGATATCCCGAATTGGCGCGCGCAACGTCTTCGTCCGTCGCCCGCAACACAGCCCGCTGCGCATCGAGCTGCGGGTTGTAGCGGTACGTTTGCGCCAATGTGTCCATAAGATTGTCGGCCTGAGCGCCAGCCCCGCCAACGCATATCGCCAGGAACATGGCTGTGCAGCGCGCAGCCATCCGGCAACGACTATCGAGGGTGATGCGATTTTCCGCCCAGCTCATCCAGATATCCAGCGTTGGCTCTCAAGGTTGCACGCCCGGGCTACTAACAAAATATTTACCAACTCTCTCGAGGCAGTGTGATTCTGTCGCCGAATACGCCCGATCTGCCGATTCCTGTCCACCCAGATTAGAGGAAGAGGCGGGGCAAAAGCACAGATACGCCCCGACGAAGCCACGTTAGTGGCCGCGCGTGGCGTAATTCCCACAGTCTTAAAAGGGGTGTTGGGGAGTGCTCTTAGTCGACGATGTCGCCGGCATCTTCGGCCGCATCGGACGCACGGTAGGCCTCATGGCGTCCATCGGCATGGGTGATGTTGATCCCCAGCCAATTGCCTCGCGCCTCTTCGAGATGGAGTTCGGGATTGTAGAATTCCGAAGTCAGATCGAGAGCCTCGGCGTTGAGCGACCCAACCTGCGCGAGCAATTGGTAGTTCGAAACGACGAGGTCGCGCCGCGTCGTGACAAGATCGATTTGCGCCGACAGATATTCCTGTTCAGCGTTCAAAACGTCAAGCAGCGTGCGCTGCCCGACTTTCTCTTCTTC
>JANOCZ010000353.1:0-5149 GCA_031412455.1 Hyphomicrobium sp.
GTGGCGTCTAAGCCGCTATCCACGGGCAGCGAAGACCGGTAAAAGGGTCGCTCATCGAAATTGCTGGATCTCGCGCAGATGGTTGCCGCCATAGACACCGAAACTGTTGTTTCAGACGTTGCTGCTGATCCAAGGGCGGCGGCAAAAGAGTCGCTTGCGGGTGCGACGCGCGACGGCCTCAAGGCGGCGCTCGCCGCTGTGGGCGTGCCAGAGCGGCAGCTGCGGATGCGCGTTGGCCAGCTTTGGGGCTGGATATATGCCCACGGCGTTACCTCCTTCGACGAAATGAGCGACGTGTCGAAGGACCTGCGCGGCGTCCTCGCTGAACGCTACACGCTGGCGCGGCCGGAGATTGTCAGTGAGCAAATCTCGGTTGATGGCACGCGCAAGTGGCTTTTACGTTTAGCCAAGCGCGCCCACGAGGCGCGGGCACCCGAAATCGAAACGGTCTATATTCCAGAAACCGATCGTGGGACGCTGTGCATCTCAAGCCAGATCGGCTGCACGTTGACCTGCTCGTTCTGCCACACGGGAACACAACGGCTCGTCCGCAATCTCGAGGCGCATGAGATCGTCGGGCAGATTCTGCTGGCGCGGGATCGCATCGGCGACTGGGCGGGGGCGCCTGGCCCTGACGACCAGCGGTTGCTGCCCAGCGCTGAGCGCAAGATCACCAACGTCGTGCTGATGGGCATGGGCGAACCGCTTTACAATTTTGAGAACGTGCGAGACGCGATGGAAGTTCTGTCGGACGACGCGGGGCTGTCGCTGTCAAAGCGGCGGATCACGCTATCGACGTCGGGGGTCGTGCCGGAAATTCCGCGGTGGGGCGAAGAGAGCGGCACGATGCTCGCGATCTCGTTGCACGCGACGAACGATGCGCTGCGCGATGAACTCGTACCGCTCAACAAGAAGTATCCGATCGCGCAGCTCATGGAGGCGTGCCGCAACTATCCCGGACTGTCCAACGCCAAGCGCATCACGTTCGAGTATGTGATGCTCAAGGGCGTCAATGATAGTCTGGCTGAGGCGCGCGCGCTGGTGCGGCTGCTCGCTGGCATTCCAGCCAAGATCAATCTGATCCCGTTCAATCCGTGGCCCGGCAGCCGCTACGAATGCTCGGATTGGCAGACGATCGAGCGATTTGCGGACGTCGTTAATCTCGCTGGATATGCGAGCCCGGTGCGCACGCCGCGAGGCCGCGATATCCTGGCGGCTTGCGGGCAGCTGCGATCGGAAAGCGTCAAGTTGCGGGCCAGCGAGCGCGCACCTGTGGCCGATCCGGCGCTCTGAGAGACTTGCAGGTTGCCCAGGATGGCAGAATTTCGGCCCGGTCGCGATTTCCGTTGAGGGCAGCGTGGTGGGGGCTGTAGTCTTGGCTGATCGGGAGCGCTGGATCACCGGCGGCTGTCGACGGATTCGGGGACAGAATTGTCATGATCAACACTGTGGTGCGCGTGCTGACCGGCTTTGTGGCTGCGTGTCTGATCGCTGGGCTCGTGCAAGTGTTATTCGTCATGACGCCGGCGCAGCTGCTGAATACTTCCGCTGAAGTTTTTCCGACGCGGGCTGGCGAGGCTGGAGTTTTGACGCTGCTGGCGGCAACGCATGCCAGCATTTTCGCCGCCGCTTTTGCGTTAATCGCCGCGGCGTTGGCAGAGTGGCGGTCGATCCGCGGACCGCTGTTTTTCCTACTGTCCGGCGCGGTCATCGGCTTATTGGGTTTTGCCGCGCAATATTCGAGCGAGGTTCCCGGTCAGCCGACAATCTTCAATAATTACGCGTTCATCGCGTATCTCGCGTCCGGATTTTTTGCCGGGCTCGCGTATTGGCTCATTGCCGGCCGGAGTGCGGGTGGACGCTTGCCCACCGATGCGGATGGCTTGGAGGTGGCTCGTCTTGACCACCCACCGGGACACTCGCCGGCTAAGTCGTGGAAGATGCGCCCGCGCATCATTGTCGATGACAGTCCAAAGCCGGGCGCCGCCGGCACAGACGCGAACGCACGCTCGACGCTTTCGGATCGACTTGCAAAGTCCGATAGCGGGGTGGTTGATCGAGACGCGGCTCAGAAGGTCGCTTCTGCCGAGGTCGAGGTGAAGCCCCACGTCAGGCCCAAACAGACCGAACCGGCGACCACAAGCCGTGTATCCGGGCCTGTTTCGGCTGCCGGGCAGATCGCCGCCAGCGAGCAACAGTCGAAGAAAACGTAGCCCCGGCCAGATCGTGATTGCTGCGTTGCAGCAAGTACGCTAATCTCCCGACTTTTCGGGAGTTCTCATATTTTGTTCGATTTCGATTTGCAGATGCGCTTTTGGCGCAGCATGACGGATGTCATGGTTCACAGCGCGCAAGCGTCGATGGCGGCAGCCAGCGCGGTGCAAGATCAGGTCACTTCCGGGGCAGGGCAGCCAGCGGCTGCTTCGGTCACCGACAATCCGGCACTTTGGTGGCTGACGCTGTTCCAGCCGCCGGCCGTCCGCAAGACCGGGTTCGCGGATGCCGCGTCGATGTTCAATCCGTTTCTCATGATGGCGCCGTGGATGGCACCGTGGGCTAACGTACAGCCGTCATGGGGCGCGTCGGCTTGGGGCCAGTCTGCGTGGGGAGCACGGCCAAACGCATGGCCTGGCGTTGGTGGTACGGCGTTCCCAATGCCCTGGAGTATGCCGCCGATGGCGACCACGATGTGGGGATGGCCGTCGCTGCCGTGGGTCTACATGCAGATGCCGCTCACGGCGATGTTGGTGTCGGCTGGCTATCCGATCGGCGTTGCAGTGCCGTCCGCTAAAGCGTCCACCGCGGCGATGGATGCGGCCGATGCGGCGCGCGAGCAAATGGAAAAAGTTTATTCCGCTTACCGGTCAGATGGTGGCCATGCCGCCGCTCAACTGGTTTCGCTACCGTGGACGATGGCCGCCGCGTTTATCGGCTCGGAGCCCGCGCCGACGCGATCAATTTATTAAAAGAAAAGGCCGCGCCATAAGACGCGGCCTTTCTGGAGTCCAGCGTTAGCGTCTGGCTTATTGGGCCGGCGCGGGGGCGGGTGGCTTCGCGGCTGGAGGTTTTGCTGGAGCAGCTGGCTTGGCAACCGCTTTGGCTACAGTTTTCGCTGACGGCGTTGCGGTTGCGGTGTTCGCTGCCGGTGGCGGCAATGCCGTTGCGGCGTTCGATGCAGGTGCAGCCGTTTTGGCGGCAGTGGCTGCCGGTTGGACAGCAGGCTTCTTCAAAGCAACGCCGGCAACTTTGCGGCAGTATGGATCTTGGACTTTGCCCGTCTTGTCATTCGCGTCCTTCGGGACGATCCAGCTGCAAGCTTTCACGCCGCTGCAAGATTTCTCATCAAGGCCCTGGCATGGGGACGGCGCGGCAGCTTTTTTGACGGCGGGCTTGGCGGGTGTAGCGGGTGTGGCCGCCGAAGTGCCAGGTACCGCTGGAGTTGCGGGGGTGGCCGCCGTGGCAGCGGCTGGCGGGGCAGCCGGTTTCTTCACAGCGGGCTTGACGGCGGCGGCTGCAGCGGGAGCCGCGGCGGCCGGTTTCGTTACTGCGGGCGCGGCGTCCTGAGCCCAAACGGATGCACTCGAAATAGCGTAAATTGTCAGGGCAGCGATGCCCGTCAGACTGATCTTGTTCACGGCCGATCTCCCTGTTGTGTGATTCGGTGGGCCGCTTATCGAGTTCGTTTCAGTCGAAAGCGAGGCAGACGGATCAAAATTGAGCACAACGGCGGTTCGCCGCACGCAACGCCGTACTTTCATAAGATCTGGACCGGTCTGATGGCGCAGTGGTGCTCTTGCGGTATGAACCGGGGCTGCTAAGAGTGCGGCCCTCTCCATCAACTTCGCAATTTCAGGACGAATGCTATGCCCCAGAAGGGTGCCCAGACGGGCAAAATCAAAAAAGTCGTGCTCGCATACTCAGGCGGGCTCGATACATCGATAATCCTCAAGTGGCTGCAGGAAACTTACGATTGCGAGGTCGTGACGTTCACGGCCGATCTAGGACAAGGCGAAGAGCTGGAGCCGGCGCGCAAGAAAGCGCTGCTGCTCGGCATCAAAGAACAGAACATCTTCATCGAGGATCTGCGCGAAGAGTTCGTGCGCGATTTCGTGTTCCCGATGTTTCGCGCCAACGCCGTTTATGAAGGCGTGTACCTGCTGGGCACCTCGATCGCGCGGCCGTTGATCGCGAAGAAACAGATCGAGATCGCGCGGAAAACCGGAGCCGATGCCGTCTGTCATGGCGCGACCGGGAAGGGTAACGATCAGGTGCGCTTCGAGCTTGGCTATTATGCGCTCGAGCCCGGCATCAAGATCATCGCGCCGTGGCGGGAATGGACGTTCAAGGGCCGCGAAGACCTTTTGAAGTTTGCGCGCGATCACCAGATCCCGGTCGCCAAAGATAAGGAAGGCGAAAGCCCGTTCTCGGTCGATGCCAACCTGCTGCACTCATCGTCTGAGGGCAAAGTGCTCGAGGATCCGGCCAAGAAAGCGCCGGAGGTGGTTTACCAGCGCACGATTTCGCCGATGGATGCGCCGGACAAAGTCACGACGGTCAAAATCGGATTTGAAAAAGGCGACGCGGTTTCAATCGACGGGAAGAAACTTTCGCCGGCGACGTTGCTCAAAGCGCTCAACGATCTGGGGCGCGACAACGGCATCGGCCGGCTCGATCTCGTCGAGAACCGTTTCGTCGGCATGAAATCGCGCGGCGTTTATGAAACTCCAGGCGGCACGATTCTGCTTGCGGCACACCGGGCGATCGAGAGCGTGACGCTCGACCGCGGGGCGATGCATCTCAAGGACGAGCTGATGCCGCGATATGCCGAGCTGATCTATAACGGCTTTTGGTTTTCTCCCGAGCGCGAGATGCTGCAAGCGCTGATCGATCGCTCGCAGGAGCACGTCGAGGGCGAGGTGACGCTAGAGCTGTACAAGGGCAACGTCATCGTCGTCGGGCGCGAGAGCCCGAAGTCGCTCTATTCCTCGACGCTCGTGACGTTCGAGGACGACAAGGGCGCCTACGACCAGAAGGACGCGGAGGGATTCATCCGGCTCAACGCGCTGCGGCTGCGGACCTTGGGGTTGAGGGATCGGAAGCCGACATAGCGGCGGATCTCCTCCCGTTCGTCCCCGCGGAAGCGGGGACC
>JANOCZ010000354.1:0-1517 GCA_031412455.1 Hyphomicrobium sp.
GGATGCGCTTTTTCGATTTCGTCGAACAGCACGATTTGATACGGCCTGCGCCGCACGGCTTCGGTCAGCGCTCCGCCTTCCTCGTAGCCGACGTACCCTGGCGGTGCGCCGATCAAACGCGACACCGAGTGCTTCTCCATGTACTCCGACATATCGAGACGAATGAGCGCCGTGTCGTCATCGAACAAAAATCCAGCCAGCGCCTTGGTAAACTCGGTTTTGCCAACGCCCGTTGGTCCAAGGAACATGAACGACCCAATCGGCCGGTTTGGATCCTGCAATCCGGCCCGCGCGCGCCTGACGGCCGTCGAGACGGCAATCACAGCTTCCTTCTGACCGATGACGCGCTTCGCCAGCGCATCCTCCATTTTTAAAAGTTTGTCGCGCTCGCCTTCGAGCATCTTGTCGACTGGAACCCCGGTCCAGCGCGACACAACCCCCGCGATCTGATCCGGCGTCACGGCCTCTTCGACCATCGCCGCGCGCCCGTCGCCGGCCTCGACCTCCGTGAGCTTTTTCTCCAGCCCATCAATGACGCTATACTTCAGCTCGCCCGCGCGATTGTAATCGCCCTTGCGCTGCGCCTGCTCAAGTTCGATCCGCGCCGCATCGAGCTGCTCTTTGAGCTTTTGCGCCGAACCGAGCTTTTGTTTCTCGCCCTCCCAGCGCTGCGTCATCGCCTTCGACCGCTCTTGGAGATCGGCGATCGTCTTCTCGAGCTTCTGCAAACGATCCTTCGACGCCGCGTCTGTCTCTTTGCGCAAGGCTTCACGCTCGATCATCACCTGCATCAGATCGCGATCAATGACATCGAGTTCTTCAGGCTTTGAATCGACTTGCATACGCAGCCGCGACGACGCCTCGTCGATCAGATCGATCGCCTTATCCGGGAGAAAGCGGTCGGTGATGTACCGGTTCGACAACGTTGCCGCAGCCACAATTGCGCTGTCAGTAATCCGCACGCCGTGATGCAGCTCATACTTTTCTTTCAAGCCGCGCAGGATCGAGATCGTATCCTCGACCGACGGCTCATTGACGAAGATCGGCTGGAAACGCCGCGCCAGCGCCGCATCTTTTTCGATATTCTTGCGGTACTCCTCGAGCGTCGTCGCGCCGATGCAATGCAATTCACCACGCGCCAACGCCGGCTTCAATAAATTACCGGCATCCATGGCGCCTTCCGACTTGCCCGCGCCGACAATCGTATGCAATTCGTCGATGAACAACACGATGCCACCGGCCGCGGCCTGCACCTCTGACAATACGGCCTTCAAGCGCTCCTCGAACTCGCCGCGATATTTCGCACCAGCGATCAGCGAGCCCATGTCGAGCGACAGCAGTTTTTTATCCTTGAGGCTTTCGGGAACGTCGCCCTGCACGATCCGCAGCGCGAGGCCTTCAGCGATCGCCGTCTTGCCGACGCCCGGCTCGCCGATCAGCACGGGATTATTCTTCGTGCGCCGCGAGAGCACCTGAATAGTTCGCCGGATTTCTTCGTCAACGAGCCGTCGGTCGAG
>JANOCZ010000355.1:0-15364 GCA_031412455.1 Hyphomicrobium sp.
ATCGTGACACTGACGGCGATCAGCAGCGACGTGCCACCGAAGTAGAGCGGGATGCCGGCGTACGACGTCAGGATTTCGGGCAGGACGCAGACGGCGGCCAGATAAAGTGCGCCAACGAACGTGATGCGCGTCAAGACGTAGTCGATATATTCGGCCGTCTTTTCGCCTGGGCGAATACCAGGCAGGAAGCCGCCATACTTGCGCAGGTTGTCAGCCGTTTCCTTCGGGTTGATCACAACCGCCGTGTAGAAAAATGCGAAGAACAGAATGAGCAGCGCATAGACGAGCATGTGCAACGGCTGGCCGGCGCCGAGTGCCGCGACGGCGCTACTCAGCCAGTCCGGACCTTGGCCGGCCGTGAACTGCGCGACCGTGATCGGCAGCAACAAAAGCGAGGAGGCAAAGATAGGTGGGATGACGCCCGAGGAGTTGAGCTTCAGCGGCAAATGCGAAGCATCGCCCTGGAACATCTTGTTGCCGACCTGGCGCTTTGGATACTGCACCAACAGCCGCCGCTGGGCGCGTTCGAAGAACACGATCGCGGCGATGACGGCCAAGCCCAAAATCAAGAACAACACGAGGATAATTGGCGCCAGGCTGCCGGTGCGTGACAGTTCGAACAGTTGTACGATTGCGCCGGGCAGGGCCGCAACGATGCCCGCGAAGATGATCAGCGAGGTGCCATTGCCGACGCCGCGCTGCGTGATCTGTTCGCCGAGCCACATCAGGAACATCGTACCACCAACGAGCGTGATCACGGTCGTCGCGCGGAAGAACAAGCCCGGATCCGTCACGACCGCGCCAGCCTGATTGGTCTGGCCTTCGAGGCCGACGGCAATACCATAAGCCTGAAGCGCTGCGAGGATCACAGTCAGGTAGCGCGTGTATTGGTTGATCTGCTTGCGGCCCGCCTCGCCTTCCTTTTTCAAGGCTTCGAGCTTCGGATTGATCGAACTCATCAGCTGCATGATGATCGATGCCGAGATGTAGGGCATGATGTTGAGCGCGAAGATCGCCAGCCGCTCGAGCGCGCCGCCGCCCAGCATGTTGAACATGCCGCCGATGCCGCCCTGGATCGTTTTGAACGTTTCAGCGAACGCGGCTGGATTAATGCCCGGCAAAGGAATGAATGTTCCGAGGCGGAATATGACCAGCGCGCCCAGCGTGAACCACAGGCGCTTCTTCAGGTCTTCAGCCTTGGCGAACGCGCCAAGATTGAGGTTGGACGCAAGCTGCTCGGCAGCGGAAACCATCGTCGTCTCTCCTGACCGTCATGTTCCGGCAAACCTGCCGTCGCGATGACATCGTACCGGCGCTCGGGGTCGAGGAAAAGTCCGCGACGTCCACGACGGCGGGGGTCTTGGGCGCGAACGCCGCAAATCCCCGCGCTTTTACTCTGGTTTGGCAGTCGCTGCCGCGGCGGCCGGCTTTTTGTTGCCGCCGAGCTTGGCAGCTTTCTTGGCCGCCGATTTCTCGCGCTTGGTCACGTCGGCTTCGAGCACCTTGACTTCGATCACCTTGACCGAACCGCCGGCCTTCTCGACTGCAGCCTTAGCCTTGACTGATGCGTGATTGACGGTGATCGAAATCTTGGATTTGATCTCGCCGTCGCCCAGCAACCGCAGGCCATCCTTGCCGCGACGCAGAACGCCAGCTTCGATCAACGAGGCGACGTCCATCGGCTTGCCGGCATCGAGCCGCTTTTCGTCGATTGCCTTCTGCAGGCCGCCGACATTGATTTCGTTGAACGACTGTGGGCGCCACTTGTTGAAGCCGCGCTTCGGCAAGCGACGATGCAATGGCATCTGGCCGCCTTCGAAGCCGCCGATGGCGACGCCCGAGCGAGCCGTCTGGCCCTTGCCGCCGCGGCCGCCCTGCTTGCCGACGCCTGAGCCGATGCCGCGACCGATGCGAACCCGGCCCTTGTTGGCGCCTGCGTTGTCTCTAATCCCGTTGAGCCGCATGAGACCCAAACTCCTTTTTGGTGGCGCTGGCGACACCCCTTCGGGGAGCCGGCCGCTGCGCGCGGTAGTGTTTCAGTTGCGCTGGCGACACCCCGTCGGGAGGCCGCTGCGCGCGGTAGTGTTTCAGTCGCGCTAGCGACACCCCGTTGGGAGGCCGCTGCGCGGTATTATTTTTCGTCGACGACGCGGACGAGGTGGCGAACCTTATTCAACATGCCGCGCGTCGATGCGTTGTCTTCGACCGTCGAGCGGCGATGCAGCTTATTCAAGCCCAGCCCGATCAGCGTTGCCGTCTGCCGTTCTGGGCGACGGTTGGCCGAGCGCATCTGCTCGATCGTGAATGTCTTCTTGGCTGCCATGTCGTGTCCTCAGATCAAATTGTGAAGAGCGGGCTCCGCGATTAAGCGACGCCCGCGTCCTCAAAAGCTCACGCCTCGACACCTGCGTCGATCGCCGTGCCGTCACGACGTCTCGATACGATGTCGGAGACCTTTTTGTTTCGACGGGCCGCAACGGCGCGCGGGTTTTCCTGCAACTTCAGCGCATCGAACGTCGCGCGGACGACGTTGTAGGGATTGGTCGAGCCCATCGATTTGGCGACGACGTCGTGGACGCCGACCATTTCGAAGACGGCGCGCATTGCACCGCCAGCGATGATGCCGGTACCTGCTGGCGCCGAGCGCACGATCACTTTGCCCGAGCCGTGACGGCCGGTCGTATCGTGGTGCAGGGTGCGCGCATCGCGCAACGGCACGCGAAGCAGATTGCGCTTGGCGGCTTCCGTCGCCTTGCGGATTGCTTCGGGCACTTCGCGCGCCTTGCCATGACCAAAGCCAACGCGGCCTTTCAGGTCGCCGACGACGACGAGCGCTGCGAAGCCGAAGCGTTTACCGCCCTTGACGACTTTCGCGACGCGATTGATGTGCACCAGCTTGTCGGTGAACTCGTTATCGCGATCTTCGCGATCGCGTCCGCCGCGCTCTTTTTGAGGTCCACGTGCCACGATTGTTTCCTCTCAGGCGTTAGAAATTGAGTCCGCCCTCACGGGCGGCATCGGCGAGCGCTTTGATGCGCCCATGAAATAGAAATCCGCCGCGATCGAAGACCACGTCCTTGACGCCGGCCTTCACTGCGCGTTCGGCAACGAGTTTGCCGACAGCGGCTGCAGCCGATTTGTCGGCTCCGGTCTTTAAAGATCCTTTGAGATCTTTTTCCATCGTCGATGCTGCGGCGAGCGTTACGCCTTTGGCATCGTCGATCACCTGAGCGTAGATATGCTCCGACGAGCGATGAATGGACAGACGCGGACGACCGCTCGCGTTCGCTTTCAGCGTGCGGCGAACGCGCGATTTGCGCTTCTCGAATTTTTGAGCTGTTGTGGCCATGACTGCCGTCCTTACTTCTTCTTGCCTTCCTTGCGGAAGATGTATTCACCCTTGTAGCGTACGCCTTTGCCCTGGTAGGGCTCGGGTTTGCGTGAGGCGCGGATGACCGCTGCCATCTCGCCAACGGCCTGCTTGTCGATGCCCGACACGGAGACCAATTCCTGCTTGGCGCCGCCGACCTTGACTTCGACACCTGCTGGAACCTGCAGGACGACGTCGTGGCTGTAGCCAACCGACAGCGTCAGCTGATCCTTGGTCTTCATGCCAGCCTTGAAGCCGACGCCGTGAATTTCGAGATCGTGCTGATAGCCCTTCGTCACGCCTTCGACCAGGTTAGCGATCTGCGTGCGCGACATGCCCCACATCGAGCGGGACGGCTTCGTATCCTCGATCATCGCAACTTCGATGCCGTCGGCCGATTGCTCGACCTTCAAAAGTTCTGGGACCGTGAACGACAACTCGCCCTTGGGTCCCTTCATCTTCACAGTCTGTCCAGCGACCGTCGCCGTCACACCTGACGGAACTGATACTGGCTTTTTACCGATGCGCGACATGGGGTGTAAAAACCTCTTTTAAACCGGGGCAGGCCCCAGACCTTTCGCGGTTAGAATATATTGCAGAGCACTTCGCCGCCGACGTTGGCTTCGCGTGCTTTGCTATCCGACATGACGCCCTTGGGCGTCGAGAGAATGGCAACGCCGAGGCCGTTGGCGACGGTTGGGATGTCCTTCACGGGCGAGTAGACGCGGCGGCCGGGCTTTGACACCCGTTCGATCTCTTTGATCGCCGGCTGGCCGTTGTAATACTTGAGCTCGATTTCGAACTGAGGGTGTTCACCCTTCATTTCGACGCGGGTGTAACCGCGGATGTAACCTTCGTCGGTCAACACGTCGAGAACGCGCGCGCGCAAGTTCGACGCCGGCGTCGCAACCTTGGGGCGGCGGCGCATTTGAGCGTTGCGGATGCGGGTGAGCATATCACCGACTGGATCATTCATGGCCATGTGGGTGTGCTCCTACCAGCTCGACTTCGTCATGCCCGGAATGCGGCCCTGGCTGGCGAGTTCGCGCAGCTGGTTGCGGCACATTCTGAGTTTGCGGTAGTTGCCGCGCGGACGGCCGGTGATTTCGCAACGATTGCGGATGCGCACCTTCGAGCCGTTACGCGGCATCTCAGCGAGCTTCAGCCGTGCCGCAAAACGCTCTTCCGGTGTTTTCTTCAGATCCTTGGCGAGCGCTTTGAGGCGCTTACGCTTAGGGGCCTGCTGATCCACCATGCGGCGGCGGCGATTGTTTTTTTCGATCGAACTGGTCTTAGCCATTTAGTCTCCTCCAAAGGCCTTTCGGGTATCCGCGACGTGCGTCGCCCGAGGTCCTCTAGCTACGGAATGGGAAGTTGAAACCCTTGAGCAATTCGCGGGCTTCGTCATCAGATTTAGCGGACGTGCAGACGATCACGTCCATACCGAGCACGTTGTCGACTTTGTCGTAATCGATCTCGGGGAACACGAGGTGCTCCTTGAGGCCGGTGGCGAAGTTGCCGCGGCCGTCGAAGCTCTTGGGGTTTAGACCCCGGAAGTCTTTGACGCGCGGCAGAGCGATCGTGACGAACCGATCGAGGAATTCATACATGCGGTCGCCGCGCAGGGTTACCTTCGCGCCAATCGCCATGCCTTCGCGCAACTTATAGACAGCGATAGCTTTGCGCGACTTGGTGATGACCGGCTTCTGGCCGGCAATCAGCGCCAAATCGCCCGCCGCGACATCGACTCTCTTGCGGTCGTTGACGCCTTCACCGACGCCCATGTTGATCACGACTTTTTCGATCTTGGGGATCTGCATGACGTTCTGGTAGGCGAATTTCTTCATCAGCGCGTCGCGCACGATTTTTTCGTAGTGCGTCTTCATACGCGGCTTGTAATCGGCGGGCTTTGGCTTCGCCGGCGTGCGGGGGGAGGCAGCAGCCGCGCGCTTGGCGTCGGCCTTCGCCTTGGCTTCTGCACCCTTGAGCGCAGCTTTGCTGTCACCGCCCTTGCCGCCCGACTGGGCGCCCGATTGAGCGCCGCCATCGGACTTGCCGCCCTTTGCTTTGACTTCCTTTGCCATGACCTAGTTCTTCTCCGGGATCTGCTCGCCCGAGCGTTTTGCAACGCGGACTTTTTTACCATCGGCCAGGACTTTGAAACCGACGCGCGACGGCTTGCCGTCCTTTGGATCTTCGATCGCGAGGTTCGATATCTGAATCGGACCTTCCTTCGAGATGATGCCGCCTTCCTGGTTCGCCGATTGGCGCTGGTGACGGCG
The DNA here is from genome assembly GCA_031412455.1 of Hyphomicrobium sp. Taxonomy (GTDB): domain Bacteria; phylum Pseudomonadota; class Alphaproteobacteria; order Rhizobiales; family Hyphomicrobiaceae; genus Hyphomicrobium_B. The sequence continues at coordinate 5,653 of JANOCZ010000355.1, forward strand.
CACCATGTTGATGCCGCGAACGAGCGCGCGGCTTTCCTTGGGACGAATCTCGATGACTTCGCCGCGCTTGCCCTTGTCGCGGCCGGTCAAGACGACAACAGCGTCGCCCTTTTTAATCTTAGACGACGCCATTACAGCACCTCCGGAGCGAGCGAGACAATCTTCATGTGATTACGGCCGCGCAACTCGCGGGTCACGGGTCCGAAAATACGGGTGCCGATCGGTTCGCCGTTGGCGTTGATCAAGACCGCAGCGTTGCGATCGAAGCGGATCAACGAACCGTCAGGGCGGCGAACGCCCTTGGCGACGCGCACAATCACGGCCTTCATGACTTGGCCCTTCTTGACACGGCCTTTCGGGATCGCCTCCTTGACGGAGATGACGATCGTGTCGCCGACGGTCGCATAGCGGCGCTTCGAGCCGCCCAGCACTTTGATGCACTGGACGCGGCGCGCGCCGGAGTTGTCGGCGACGTCGAGATTGCTCTCCACCTGGATCATCGCGGCATTCCTTCTCTTGGCAGCCTACGGTCGCAACCGCGGCGGCTTATTTTCAGGTGCCCTTTTCGCTCGCGGGGTCTTGGATTTCCATTGTTTGGAAATCCAACGCGCCTTCGGCTTGGAGGACGTTCTTCGTTCTACAGTCAGGTCGTCACGGCCCGTCTTGTCGTCGCTGGCGCTCGTTCGTCAGGCTTTCGCCGCGGACATCGCAACCCAACGTTTGTTCTTAGAAATCGGCGCGGTTTCCTCGATGGAGACCTGATCGCCAATCTTGAAAACGTTCGTCTCGTCGTGGGCGTGGTATTTTTTGGTACGCCGCACGGTCTTCTTCAGAAGCGGATGGGTGTAGCGGCGTTCGACTTGAACGACAATCGTCTTGTCATTCTTGTCGGAGACGACGACGCCCTGCAGGATGCGCTTTGGCATTTCTCTATATCTCCCTAAGCGCTTTTCTTGGCGCTGCCGGCGCGCTTGACGCGAGCCGCTGTCTTGACGCGCGCAATGTCCCGGCGCAACAGCCGGATGCGTGCTGTGTTTTCGAGCTGGCCCGATGCCCGCTGGAAGCGCAGGTTGAACTGCTCCTTCTTGAGCTTCACCAGCTGATCGTCGAGCTGATCCAGCGACATGTCGCTAAAGCCGCTTGTCATGATGTCGTCCTCGCCTCACGTCTTAATTAACTGCGCCGCCGCTCACACGAGGCGCGACACAACTCTGGTCTTGATCGGAAGCTTGGCTGCACCGAGCAGCAAAGCTTCTTTAGCGACCTGGGGATTGACGCCGCCCAGTTCGAAGATGATGCGGCCCGGTTTGACGCGGGCAATCCACAATTCGATGCCGCCCTTGCCCGAGCCCATGCGGACTTCGGCGGGCTTCTTGGTGACCGGCACATCAGGGAACACGCGGGTCCACATGCGGCCGGCACGTTTGGTGTGGCGGGCAATGGCGCGGCGCGCGGCTTCGATCTGACGGGCGGTCAGGCGCTCAGGCTCGAGAGCCTTCAAGCCGATTTCGCCGAACGTCAGCGTCGTGCCACCCTTGGCGTTGCCATGGATGCGACCTTTGAATTGTTTGCGGAACTTGGTCCGTTTCGGTTGCAGCATTGTCTCAACTTGCCTCGAAAAATCTTAAGCTTCTGAGCCGGGCGTCGGCGTATCGCCGCCACCTGCGGCTGGAGCGCCGCCTGCTGCACCGGTGCCTGCACCGCCGCCACCACCGCGACCGCCACCAGCGCCACCACGGCCGCCACCTGGGCCACCGCGACCGCCGCGACGCTCACGGCGATCACCGCCATCGCGATCTTCACGGCGCGGACGCGGTCCGCCGCTTTCCTGCATTTCAGCGTTCTTGCGTTCAGCGGCCATCGGATCGTGTTCGATGATCTCGCCTTTGAAGACCCAGACCTTGATACCGATGATGCCGTAGGCCGTCTTGGCGACGCCATAGCCAAAGTCGATGTCGGCGCGCAACGTGTGCAACGGCACGCGGCCTTCGCGGTACCATTCGGTGCGTGCAATTTCAGCGCCACCCAAACGGCCGGCGACGTTGATACGAATGCCGACTGCGCCAAGGCGAAGTGCCGACTGAACCGAGCGCTTCATGGCGCGGCGGAAGGCAACGCGGCGTTCGAGCTGTTGGGCGATGCTTTCGGCGATCAGCGTGGCGTCGATTTCCGGCTTGCGGATTTCGACCATGTTCAAGTGAACTTCCGAGGCCGTCAGACGCGAGAGGTCAGCGCGAATGCGCTCGATCTTTTCGCCCTTCTTGCCGATCAGAATGCCGGGACGCGCGGTGTGCACAGTCACGCGGCATTTCTTGTGAGGGCGCTCGATGATGACCTTCGAGATACCGCCCTCGCGCTGATCTTTCATCAGGTGGGCGCGAATGGCGCGGTCTTCGTGCAGCAGGCGGCCGTATTCATGGCGCGCTGCGAACCAGCGGCTGTCCCAGGTGCGGTTGATGCCGACGCGAAGGCCAACGGGATTAACTTTTTGACCCATACTACTTGGCCTCCTTGGACTTCGACGACGACTTCGCGGCAGGTTTAGTGCCGGTTTTCGACGCCGACTTCGTCGACGAAGCTTTTTTGGTTTTCTCGGTCTTGGCTTCTTCCTCGACCTGGCGGACGATGACGGTCAGCTGCGAGAACGGCTTCAAGATCTGCGAGCCGCGGCCGCGACCGCGCGCATGGAAGCGCTTCAATGTCAGGTTTTTGCCGACGTAGGCTTCCGACACCACGAGTTCGTTGACGTCGAGGTTATGATTGTTCTCGGCGTTGGCGACGGCGCTCATCACACACTTGGCGACGTCGCCGGCGATGCGCTTGGTCGAGAACTCGAGTTCAGCCAGGGCCGTCTCGACTTTCTTGCCGCGGATCATCGTCGCGACGAGGTTGAGCTTTTGCGGAGATATGCGCAGCGATCTGGCGACCGCTTGGGCCTCGGTGGTCGGGAGGCGCCGCTCGTGACTTGGCTTGCCCATTATTTCTTCACCGATTTCTTATCGCCGCCGTGGCCCGCGAACGAGCGAGTGGGCGCGAATTCACCGAACTTGTGGCCGATCATGTCTTCGGTGATCGCCACGGGAACATGCTTCTTGCCGTTGTGGACGCCAAACATCAGACCCACGAACTGGGGCAAAATCGTCGAGCGGCGGCTCCAGATCTTGATGACTTCGTTACGGCCGGAAGAACGCGATTTATCCGCCTTCTTCAGGATGTAACCGTCAACAAACGGGCCTTTCCAAACTGAACGTGTCACGAGTGCGTCTCCTTAAATCGGCTTTCACGCCGCCGGCTTATTTAGCTTTTTGGCGAGCGCGAACGATAAACTTGTCGGTCGTCTTGTTCTTGCGTGTCTTGTAGCCCTTGGTCGGCTTGCCCCACGGCGTCGCCCAGTGCTTACCACCCTTGGTGCGGCCACCGTTGGGATGGTCGACGGGGTTCATGGCGATCGAGCGAACGGTTGGCCGCTTGCCCGACCAGCGGGTGCGCCCGGCCTTGCCGACGACGGCATTCATATGATCGGGGTTTGAAACCGCGCCTACGGTTGCCATGCAGTCGGCTGAGACCTTGCGGGTTTCGCCCGAATTCAATTTCAACACCGCGAAGCCTGAGTCGCGGCCGACGAGCTGGACGAACGAGCCAGCGGAGCGAGCCATCTGGCCACCCTTGCCGGGCTTCATTTCAACGTTGTGGACGATCGTGCCGACGGGCATCGCCGACAGCGGCATGGCGTTGCCGGGCTTGACGTCGACCTTGGCGCCCGAGACGACGCTGTCGCCGACGGCCAAGCGCTGTGGCGCTAAGATGTAGGCTTGCGTGCCGTCATCATACTTGACGAGCGCGATGAACGCTGTGCGGTTGGGATCGTACTCGAGCCGCTCGACCTTGGCGGCCGAGTCGAACTTGCGGCGCTTAAAGTCGATCCGGCGATAGGCCTGCTTATGGCCGCCGCCAATGTGGCGCGACGTGATGCGACCATCGCTGTTGCGACCGCCGGTTTTGTTTTTTCCCTCGACCAGCGCCTTGACCGGACCGCCCTTCCAAAGGCCTGAACGATCGACGATGACGAGATGCCGGATACCCGGGGAGGTCGGCCTGAATGTTTTTAGCGCCATAGTCCTTACTCCTTAGAGACCGGTCGTCACGTCGATGGAATGACCATCTTCGAGCGTCACGACAGCCCTCTTGGTATCGCTCAGCAGGGCTGTGATGCCGCGGAACGCTCTCTTTTTGCCCTTGCGGACGATCGTATTGACGGCTTTGACCTTGACCTTGAACAGGCCTTCGATCGCAGCTTTGATTTCAGGCTTGGTCGCGTTCGGGTTGACCTTGAAGATCACCTGGTTCGACTCTGACGCCAACGTCGCCTTCTCGGTAATCACCGGCGCGATAATGACGTCGTATGCGGTTCTCTTGGTCATTTGAAGCGCGCCTCCAGGGCTGCAACCGCCGCCTTCGTCAGCACCAACTTCTTGCGACGCAGAATGTCGTAGACGTTGATGCCTTGGACCGGGAGCACGTCAATGTTGGGAATGTTGCGGGCGGCGCGGGCGAATGCCGGTTCCAGTTCCGCACCATCGATAATCAATACGTTGTTCCAGGCGAGCTTGGCGAACTGCGATTTCAGCGCGCCGGTTTTGCCACCGGTTGATGAGGCTTTGTCGATGACGACGATGTCACCGGCTTTGGCTTTTGCGGACAACGCGTGCCGGAGAGCCAGAGCGCGGACCTTCTTGGGCATGTCGATGGCGTGCGAGCGCGGCTTGGGGCCAAACGCCTTACCGCCACCGCGGAACTGAGGCGCCGACTTGTCGCCGTGACGGGCGCCGCCGGTGCCCTTTTGTTTGTACATCTTCTTGCCGGTGACCGCGACTTCAGAGCGATCGGCGGCGTGATGCGTGCCGGCCATGCGCTTCAGGGTCTGATAGCGGACCATGCGATGGATCAAATCGTTGCGCGGCTCGAGGCCGAAAATTGCATCGATGAGTTCAATGTCGCCAGCTGAGCCGGCGTCGAGCGTAGTGACAGCCGTTTTCATCACGCGCTCTCCTGCTTCGTTTGAGTGCGTGGCTTGAAGGCGCCGACTTTCGGTGTGTCTTTGTGAGCAGCTTTTTTCACTGCGTCACGAACCACAACCCAGCCACCCTTGGAGCCTGGGACAGCGCCGCGGATCATGACGAGGCCACGGGCCACATCGACCTTGGCGACGATCAAATTCTGCGTTGTGATGCGCTCGTCACCCATGTGACCAGCCATCTTCTTGCCTTTGAAGACCTTGCCCGGATCCTGGCGCTGACCAGTCGAGCCGTGGGAGCGATGCGAGACAGACACGCCGTGCGTCGCACGCAGACCACCGAAGTTCCAGCGCTTCATCGCGCCCTGGAAACCTTTACCTTGTGAGGTGCCCGTCACATCGACGAACTGGCCCGGTGCGAAGTGGTCGGCCGTGATTTCGGCGCCAACTTCGATCAGGTTGTCGGGCGACACGCGAAACTCAGCGAGTTTGCGCTTTGGCTCGACTTCGGCTTTGGCGAAGTTCCCGCGATCGGCCTTGCTCAGGCGCGAGACCTTGCGCGTGCCGCCGCCGACTTGGATCGCCGTGTAGCCATTCTTTTCGACCGTGCGATGGCTCAGAACCTGGAGGTTCTCGAGCTTCAACACCGTAACGGGCACGTGTTCCCCGTTGTCGGTGAAGATGCGGGTCATGCCCACCTTGGTCGCTATAACTCCGGAACGCATGTGCATTCCTTCCTATCGTTGGGGCCGTACCGCGAGCGGCATAGGGCCCGAATTCATCTCTAGAGTTTGATTTCGACGTCAACGCCGGCCGCGAGATCGAGCTTCATCAAAGCATCGACCGTTTGCGGCGTCGGATCGACGATGTCGAGCAAACGCTTGTGGGTGCGCATTTCAAACTGTTCGCGGCTTTTCTTGTCGATGTGCGGCGAGCGGTTGACGGTGAATTTCTCAATGCGCGTCGGCAGAGGAATGGGTCCTCGTACTTCGGCACCGGTACGTTTTGCCGTGTTCACGATCTCACGCGTCGAGGCATCGAGTATTCGATGATCGAAGGCTTTGAGCCGGATGCGGATGTTTTGGCCGTGCATTGTGTGCTTTCACTCTTTGAAAAAGAACCGGGAAAGCGACCTGAGTGGCGCTTTCCCGTTATGACGGCTACTCGAGGATCTTCGTGACGACGCCGGCGCCGACGGTGCGGCCGCCTTCGCGGATTGCAAAGCGTACTTTTTCTTCCATCGCGATCGGCGAGACGAGTTCGATCGTCACCGACACGTTGTCGCCCGGCATGACCATTTCCGTGCCTTCGGCGAGCTGAACGGTGCCCGTGACGTCGGTCGTGCGGAAGTAAAACTGCGGACGATAGTTCGTAAAGAACGGCGTGTGACGGCCACCCTCTTCCTTGTTCAAGATGTAGGCCTCGGCAGAAAACTTCTTGTGTGGCTTGACCGAGCCTGGCTTGCAGAGAACCTGGCCGCGCTCGACGGCTTCCTTGTCGATACCGCGCAGCAGGCAGCCAACGTTGTCGCCAGCTTCGCCGCTGTCGAGCAGCTTGCGGAACATTTCGACGCCGGTGCAGACCGACTTTTGCGTGTCGCGAATGCCGACGATTTCGACTTCTTCGCCGACCTTGATCACGCCGCGTTCAATACGGCCGGTGACGACGGTACCGCGACCCGAGATCGAGAACACGTCTTCGATCGGCATCAAGAACGGCAAATCTTTGGGCCGGTCAGGAATAGGAATGAAGGTGTCGAGGGCTTCGTAAAGCTTCAAAATGGCTTCGTCAGCAAGCGGGCCCTTTTCGCCGTTCAGCGCCTTGATGGCGGCACCGCGGATGACCGGGGTGTCGTCGCCTGGGAACTGGTATTTCGAGAGCAGTTCGCGAACTTCCATTTCGACGAGGTCGAGGAGTTCTTCGTCTTCGACGATATCGCACTTGTTCAGGAACACGACGACCTTGGGCACGCCGACCTGGCGGGCGAGCAGGATGTGTTCGCGGGTCTGGGGCATCGGACCGTCAACGGCTGACACGACGAGGATCGCGCCGTCCATCTGGGCTGCACCGGTGATCATGTTCTTGACATAGTCGGCGTGGCCTGGGCAATCGACGTGAGCGTAGTGCCGGTTTGGCGTCGAATACTCGACGTGCGAGGTGGCGATCGTCAGAATCTTGGTCGGGTCGCGACGGCCCTGGCTTTCAGACGCCTTGGCAACTTCGTCGTACGCGATCGAGGTCGATGTCCAGCCGCGGTCGTGCGAGACCTTCGTTAGCGCTGCAGTCAACGTGGTCTTGCCGTGGTCGACGTGACCGATCGTTCCAACGTTGCAATGCGGCTTGTTCCGCTCAAATTTCTGCTTGGCCATCGTAGGCTCTCCTTAGTCTTGCTAACTCGCGCCGGGAACAACCCCGGGATCCAGTTTATTCAGGCTTCTCTTGCTTTCGTCCGCTTACGCGTACTTGGCCTTCACTTCTTCGGCGACGTTGCGCGGGACTTCCGCGTAATGCGCAAATTGCATGGTGTAGGATGCTCGGCCCGTCGACATCGACCGCAGCTGGCTCACGTAGCCGAACATGTTGGCCAATGGCACGAAGGCGCGAACGACAGTCGCGTTACCGCGCATCTGCTGATCGCGGATCTGACCGCGGCGGCTGTTGATGTCGCCGATGACGCCACCGACGAAATCACCCGGTGTCACGACTTCGACGTCCATGATGGGCTCAAGAATTTTGACCCCACCCTTTTCGCAGCCTTCCTTCATCGCGGCTCGCGTCGCGATTTCGAAGGCGATGGCGGACGAGTCCACGTCGTGGAAGGCGCCGTCGTAAAGGGTGACCTTCATGTCAACGAGCGGGAAGCCGATCAGAATGCCGTTTTCCCAAACCGACTTGATGCCTTTTTCGACGCCTGGAATGTATTCCTTGGGAACCGTACCGCCGACAATCGTCGACTCGAACTCGTTGCCCTTACCGGTTTCATTCGGCTCGAGCTTGAGTTTGACGCGCGCGAACTGACCCGTACCGCCAGTCTGTTTTTTATGCGTGTAGTCGATGTCGGCAGCACGTGCCAACGTCTCGCGATAGGCAACCTGCGGCGAGCCGACGATCGCATCGACACCGTTGGTGCGCTTCATAATATCGACCTTGATGTCGAGATGGAGCTCGCCCATGCCCTTGAGGATGGTTTCGCCCGACTCCTGATCGACCGAGACACGGAACGACGGATCTTCGTGCGCCATCGTGTACAGCGCAATGGCCATCTTCTCCTGGTCGGCCTTTGTCTTTGGCTCAATCTTCTGCGCGATGACGGGTTCAGGGAAGTCCATCTTTTCGAGAATGACGGGCTTCGCTGGATCGCAAAGGGTTTCTCCGGTTCGCGTATCCTTCAAACCTTGTAAAGCGACGATGTCGCCCGTGAAGGCTTCCTTGATTTCTTCGCGATCAGCCGCGTGCATCAGATACATGCGGCCGGCGCGTTCTTTCTTATCTCGCGTTGTATTGGCGAGCGCCATGCCCTGCTCGAGCTTGCCCGAGTAGACACGGCAGAACGTGATCGAGCCGACGTGTTCAAAGCTCATGATCTTGAAAGCAATCATCGACAGTGGTTCGCTGTCGGACGGCTTACGAAGAATTTCGCCACCCGTCTTCGGATCGATGCCAGTGTAGGCTTCGCGATCGAGCGGCGACGGCAGGAAGTCGACGACAGCGTCGAGCAACGGCTGAACGCCTTTATTTTTGAACGCCGAGCCGCACATCATCGGATAGAACGCGCGGGTTACCGTTGCCTTGCGGATCAGTTTGCGCAGCGTGTCTTCGTCAGGCTCTTTGCCTTCCAGGAATCCTTCGAGTGCCACATCGTCCATTTCGTCGGCGGCTTCGATCATGTTGGCGCGGAATTCGGCGGCCTTCTCTTCGAGGTCAGCGGGGATTGGCCCCTCGACCATCTTGGCGTCCTTGCCGTCACCGTCCCAGGTGATGGCGACCATGCGGATCAGGTCGATGACGCCCTTGAAATCGGCTTCGGCGCCGATCGGAATCTGCAGCGGCACGGCTTTCGCGCCGAGCTTATCTTTGATGTCGGCGAGGCACATATAAAAGTCGGCGCCGGTCTTATCCATTTTATTGGAGAAGATGATGCGTGGCACGCCGTACTTGTCGCCTTGGCGCCAAACGGTTTCAGTTTGCGGCTCGACGCCCTGGTTCGAATCGAGGACGCAGACGGCGCCGTCGAGAACGCGCAGCGAGCGCTCAACTTCGATCGTGAAATCGACGTGGCCCGGGGTGTCAATGATGTTCAAGCGACGCTTTTTGCCGTCGCGGCCCTGCCAGAAACAGGTCGTCGCGGCCGACGTGATCGTGATGCCGCGCTCAGCTTCCTGATCCATGAAATCCATCGTCGCGGCGCCGTCGTGAACTTCACCGATCTTGTACGACTTGCCCGTGTAATAGAGCACGCGTTCAGTGGTCGTGGTTTTGCCAGCATCGATGTGGGCCATGATGCCGAAATTGCGGTAATCTTTGATGTCGTATTGACGGGCCATAGCGTGCCTCGAAATTCCTTGAAAGATCTACCAGCGATAATGCGAGAAGGCGCGGTTGGCTTCGGCCATCTTATGCGTATCTTCACGCTTCTTGACGGCCGTGCCGCGATTGTTGGCGGCGTCGAGCAACTCGCCCGACAGTTTGTCGATCAGC